>JAEEGN010000299.1 GCA_016280345.1 Selenomonadaceae bacterium
ACCTTGATGCCGAAGGCCTCCGCTTTCTTGTTCGCGGCGACGATTTCCCGGCTCTTCCTGATCAGCATGATCGGCTCGGGAAACCCGTCCCACATCAAATGAAACGCGCGGATGATCTCTTCCACTGTCATGGTAAATCCCCCAATCTTGAATCGCAGAATTAAATGATATTCACATTCGCCGGCTCGCGCTGGACGGTTCGTTTGTATTTCACCGCCGGCAGGCCGAGCAGCATGACGTAGTTCAGTTCAAACCCCGCCGGGATTTTCAGCTTGGCTTTGACCCCGGGAAGCGCATTGGCGACCGTTAGCGTGCAGTCGCTCCAGAGGGTTCCCAGCCCCAGACTTTGCGCGTACAGGTCCAGGTAGGAAAGGGCGATGATGGGATCGGCGTTTTCACATCCGGCGACAGCCCTGGCCTTGTTCACGGATACAGCGACCAGGGACGGCGCCCCCCGATAGATAAAGTCGATGCCCTTGTTGTAATTGTCCCGGCAAAATTCAATGACGGGCGATCCTTTGTCCATCGCCTGTATCGTCTCACGGGTGAATTGGGCGAGCGCGCGCATTTTTTCCGCCGTGCCGACGATGCTGAAATGCAGGGAATCCGCGTTGCCACCCCTGGGGGGAAAGGCCAGCATGGCAATGAGCTTGTCCATGGTTTCCGCCGGGATGTCCTGCTCCCGAAAGAAGCGGACACTGCGGCGCGACTGGATCAGTCGCAGCAATTCCCCGCTGTCGCCGTAGCCCGCGTCGCATGAATCGGCAGGATTTTTGCCGCCGAAGGACAGCGCGCCCGTGGGACATACCGCGAAACAGTGCTGGCAGGCAACGCATTTTTCGCTGCCGTCCGGGGTGTAGCCGGGAATCTTTTCGTCATCGAAGCGGAGGCAATTCACGATACAGTCACGAATGCACATACCACAATGAACGCACTTGTCCCGGTCCACTGTGACGCTTTTTTTCATGGCAGTTACCCTCCCCGTCTTTTTACAGCGCGAGTTCTTCCCGGTTGCGGGCGTTCGGCGTGGCGACGATCAGCTTTTCCGGCGTGACGACGATGGCGCATTTCAGGGTCATTGACCCTTTGGACGTCTCCTCCGCCATTTTCGCGTAGCGGTCAAACAGCGGACCTTCCGTCACGAATTCCGCCGTGCCTTTGACCTGATACGCCTCGACCGTCGTGGGATTCGCCGCCGCGATGGCGATTTTTCCGTTCTTTTTGAGGTTTTCCAGCGTCGTATCGAGCAGCACCGCGCCGATGGTGAATTTCCCGTCCTCCGTGATGCTCTTGAAGCCCACGGGCACCACGTTCGGCTCGTCGCCGCAGGTGGCCAGAAACCACGGGTTTTCCTCAAATACTTTCTTCACGTCGGTTGAAATCATGGAATCCCTCCTGTTTTTCCCGGAATCAGTTTTCCCCGTCTTTCGGGTCGTCCACGTAATCCACTTCGGAATAGCCCGCGCCGAGCGTGATTTGGTGCTTCAATCCTGCCGGGATAAAGTACGTTTCCCCCTGCTTATAGGTCGTGGTCTTGCCGTTTGCCGTGAACCGGCATTCGCCGCTGACCACGACCGTCCACTGGGCGGCGTGGGCATGCTCGGGAAACGCCGCTTCCTTTTCCGCGCTGACGAAATAGACCGTGCCCGTCGAAGTGTGGTCCACATGGACGGTTAAGCCATCGATTCCGTAATCGCGGCTTGGCACTTTGTCGATGATGTCCGCAAAGAATTTCCCCATACATACACCCCGCTTATCTATTCGCGACCGGTTTTATTCCAAAGAAACGGTAACGAAATACTTGGTTTCGGCCGGCGCCGCCGGACCGGGTACTTTTCCTTCAGCGTGCCGCCGGCGATGACGATGAAGTTACACCGGGTGATGCCCAGACCTCCTTGCCCGAAAGGGCGGGCTTGTATGCCCGCCCTGCGGGGCGACACTCCTCAAAGGAGTTTCTCGATGTCCTCCTTCATGCCTTTCGGCGTTGTCGTCGGCTCGAAGCGCTTCACCACGTTGCCTTCCCGGTCAATGAGGAATTTGGTGAAGTTCCACTTGATGCCGTCACCCTCCAGATATTCGGGGAAATTGGCCTTGAGCGCCTCGGTGAGTTTGGCGGCGATGGGATGGGCTTCATCGAATCCCTCGAATTTCTTTTCCCGGGTGAGATATTGGAAAAGGGGATGGGCCGTTTCGCCGCGGACGTCGCCTTTGGCGAAAATCTGGAAGCTCACGCCGTAGTTCCGCCGGCAGAAGGTCTGCACCTCTTCGTTGGAGCCGGGTTCCTGGGCGCCAAACTGGTTGCAGGGGAATCCCAGGATTTCGAGGCCCTTCGCTTTGTATTCATCATAGAGTTCCTGAAGCTCCTGATACTGCGGCGTGAACCCGCACTTGCTGGCGGTGTTCACGATGATCAGCACCTTTCCCTTGTAGTCGCCCAGAGACTTTTCCTCGCCGCTGTTGGTTTTGGCCGTGAAATCATAAATGCTCATGAAATATCTCCTTCCCGTTTAATTATTTTTTGCTTCCCACCGGGGTTCATTGCCTCCCCCCACAGATTATCAGGACGAAAGGCCGAGCAGCGCGTCCAGTTTCGCCTTGTCGAAGCCGAGGACAAAATTCTTTCCGTCCGCCGTGGTGACGGGGACAGCGTCGTCGTCAGTGAGTTTCCGGCACTCGTCGAGTGCCGCTTCATCGACCTCAATGTTGCATTCCGTGAACTCTACCTGCTTCGACTTCAGGTATTTCTTCACTTTGTCACACCAGGGGCAGTTGCTGATCGAGTAAACCTTTACCATAGTACGTTCCCCCTTTTCCTGTTTGCCAGATATTTCTCGGCCAGGATCGCGGCGGTCGTCCCGTCCGCGGCTGCCGTCGTGAGCTGCCGGACTTCTTTCTGGCGCACGTCCCCGGCGGCAAATACGCCGGGAATGGCGGTGCGGCAGTCTTCGCCGGCGGGAATACGCCCGTCGGCGGCCAGCGCGATCTCATCTTTGAAGAGTGTCGTATTCGGAGAGACGCCGATGTTGACGAAAATACCGTCCACCGCCAACTCCCGGCTCTCGCCGGAGGTCTTGTCCAGGATCCCGATGCGCTCCAGACGTGAATCACCGTGCAGCGCCTTGATCTCCGTCTCCAGGAGAACTGTTACCTTTTTGTTTTCCCGGAGTTTCTCCCGGGAGATCTCATCGGCGCGGAGCTGGGAACGGTGCACCAGATAGAGCTTCCGGGCGTATTTGGTCAGGAAATTTGCCGCGTCAACGGCGGCGTTGCCCCCGCCCATGACGGCGATGACCTTGTCCTGGTACATGTGGCCGTCGCACAGTTCGCAGTAGTGCACGCCCTTCCCGGCGTATTTCTTCTCTTCCGTCAGAGGCAGCCGGCGCCGCTCCATACCGGAGGCGATGATGACCACGTCCGTCTCGTAAACGAAGGACTCCGTTTCGACGCACTTCGGCGTTTCTTTGAGTGATACCCGCTGGATGGGATCGAACTCGTCAATGACGGCCCCAAAGCCTTCCGCCTGTTCCTGTACCGCCGCGATGAGATCCCGGCCCGACACGCCGGGAAGCCCCGGGTAGTTTTCAATCCCGGTGGCGTTGGCAATCTGACCGCCGATGAGGCCGGACTCCAGGACCAGCGGGCGGAGATTCATGCGTCCCGCGTAAAGCGCCGCAGTCAGTCCCGCCATGCCGGCGCCGATGATCACGACTTCTTTTTGGATATGTTTCTTTTCCGCAGCCATACGTCCCTCACTTACGCCTTGTTGAACTTCTCTTTGCCCTGCTTGCAGACCGGGCATTTCCAGTCGGCGGGGAGATCCTCGAAGGCCGTGCCCGCGGGGACGCCGTGCTCCGGATCGCCCACCGCCGGGTCGTAGACCGTGCCGCAGACGGAGCAGACGTATTTTCCCGTCGTCTTTTGCGTCCCGTAGTTCATCGCGGGCGGAATCGGCGCGGGCATCTCCGCGAGATTGACAATCTTCTTCGCGTCGAGGTTTTCATAGCCCAGGGGCGTATGGGTGGAAAGATAAACCGTCTTGTGGCTTTCGATGAACGCGCGGACCTTGTTCAGCGTCTCCCGCGC
>JAEEGN010000300.1 GCA_016280345.1 Selenomonadaceae bacterium
ATCGAGGACATGATGGCCTCCCTCGACATGATCAGCCCGCGCACTTACCGCGCCCTGGCCGCGCCCTACGAAAAGCGGGTGATCGACGCGGTGGCGAAGCGGATCCCCGTCATCATCCATATCTGCGGCAAACTCGACCAGGTGATGACGGACATCGCGGCGACAGGCGCCGACGCCATCAGCGTGGAGTCCGCCGTGGACATCCCGGCGGCGCGGCAAAAATTCGCCGAGGCCGGCATCCGGACGCCAATCATCGGCGCCGTGCATCCCATTCGGGCGCTGCTGGAAGGCACGGCGGAGGACGTGGCGGCGGCGGTGCGGAAATCGGCGGCCGACGGCGCGGCGCTCATCTCCCCCGACTGCGCCGTGGCGCCGAATACGCCGCTGGCAAATCTGGCGGCGATGGCGGCGGCGACGGAAACCATAGCGGAAAAACAGTGAGGCGGTGAGGCGAAATGGCAAAAACGGTGCAGGTTGTGTTCCAGCCCTCGGGGCGGCGGGGCGAGATCGAGGCCGGCAAGAGCGTCCTGGAGGCGGCGCGCGCCCTGGGCGTCGGCATTGAAGCCGCGTGCGGCGGGGCGCGGGTTTGCGGCAAATGCCGCGTCATCATCGAAGAGGGGCGCTTTGAGAAGCTGAACCTCACGTCGGCGGCGGACCACGTATCCCCCGTCGGCGAAGCGGAGCAAAAATTCCTGACGGCGTCGGAGCTGGCGCGGGGCTATCGCCTCGCCTGCAACGCCTTCCTGACCGGCGACCTCGTGGTCACGGTACCGGAGGAAAGCCGCAGTGCGAAACAGGTCATTCTGGAAAAAGGGCGGGAGCGGCACATCGAGCTGCGCCCGGCGGTGAAGAACTACACCCTGACGCTGCCCTCCGCCTCGCTGACGGACTTTCGCGACGACCGGCGGCGGCTCCTCGACACGCTGGAGCGGGAAACGGGTCTGCGGGATCTCGCCGTCGACTACCCGGTGTTGAAAGAACTGCCGCGGGTCCTCCGGGCGGAAAGCTGGCGGGTGACGGCGACGGTCTGGCAGGACCGGGAAGTGATCCGCGTCACGCCGGGCGAGCGCCCGACGAGCCTCGGCATCGCCGTGGACATCGGCACCACGACGCTGGCGGCCTTCCTCTGCGACCTCACCACCGGCGCCGTACTGGCGAAGGCGTCGCGCATGAATCCCCAGATCGGCTACGGCGAGGACGTACTGGCGCGCATCTCCTACGCCGCCTCGGAAACGGACGGCCGCGAAAAGCTGCAGGCGTCCATCATCGGCGCCCTGGACGCGCTGGCGGCGGAAATGACGAAGCAGAGCGGCTTCCGGCCCGAAGACGTGGATGAAATGGTACTCGTTTACAACACGGCGATGCACCATCTGGCCCTCGGCCTTGACCCGCGCTACGTCGGCCGCGCCCCCTTCGCCCCCGCGGCCAGCGCCCCCCTCGACATCAAGGCGCGGGACCTCGGCCTTCACATCAACCCCGCGGGCAACGTCCACTCCCTGCCGGTGGAGGCGGGCTTCGTCGGCGCCGACAACATGGCCGTGCTGCTGGCGGAAGAGCCCTACAAGGGCGACGCGATGAAACTCATCATCGACATCGGCACCAACGGCGAAATCGACCTTGGCAACCGGGCACGGCTCCTCTCCACCTCCTGCGCCACCGGCCCTGCCCTCGAAGGGGCGCAGATCGCTTTCGGGATGCGGGCCGCCCCCGGCGCCATCGAGCGCGTGAAAATCGACCCGATGACCTATGAGCCGCGCTACAAAGTCATCGGCCAGGACGACTGGTACCCGCTCGTTTACGAATGGCACCCCACCGTTCAGAAAATCGGCGCCCAGGGCATCTGCGGCTCCGGCATCATCGACGCCATTGCCGCCATGGCGAAGGCGGGCGTCATATCGAAGGCGGGGCGCATCAACGCCAAACTTGAAACGCCGCGGGTGCGGCGGGGCGAGAGCGGCAAGCTCGAATACGTGCTGGCCTGGGGGAAGGAAACCGCCATCGGCAAAGACATCGTCATCACCCAGGCCGACGTCCGCGCCGTCCAGCTCGCGAAAGCGGCCCTCTACGTCGGCGCCCGCTACCTGATGGAGCGCTACGGCGTCGACCATGTGGACGAAGTGATTCTGGCGGGTGCCTTCGGCAGCTACATCGACAAGGAAAGCGCCATGGCCATCGGCATGTTCCCCGACTGCGACCTCGCCCACGTCCACGCCGTAGGCAACGCCGCCGGGGACGGCGCCCGCATCGCCCTGCTGGACGTGGAGAAACGCCGCGAGGCCGCCACGGTAGCGCGCGCGGTGGAGTTCATCGAAACGGCGGTCGAGCCGGACTTCCAGCAGAAGTTCATGGAGGCCATCGCCATTCCCCACGCGAAGGACACATTCCCCCATCTGGGATAGGGAAAACGTCCGCCAGAAAGCCGCGCTCGCGAAATCGTTCCGGAAAATCGCGGGTGCAGCCGGGAACAATATGAAAGCAAGGTGGTGGTATTATGTCCGCGGTGGAAACATGGAACGAAGAACTGGAAAAAGAACTTTCCTTTGAATGCCTGGGCGAGCCGGAGCGGCCGATCACCGAGGAACTGTGCTCCAACGCCGGCGCCAAATACGCGGCGGTGTTCAGCAAGGCCGAAGACATGGTGAAGGCGGCGCTGGAAGTGAAAAAGCAGAATCGCGACGTCTTTTGCAAGCTGCCGTTCTGCGTGACCATCGAGGCGGAGGCCTTCGGCGCCGAAGTCTCGCTGAACTCCCTGTACGGCGTCCCGGCGGTGGCGAAGTTCCGCTACGAGCGCGTCGAGGACATACCCTCCCTGCCGGAGATGGACTTCTCCGCCGGGCGCGTCCGGGAGGTACTGCGGGCGGCGACAATCCTGCGGGAAATGGGCGAAACGGTCATCCTGAACATCGAGGGACCGTTCACGGTATTGAGCCAGCTCGTGCCGTCGAAGCAGATCTACAAGGGACTGTATCGCCAGCGGGATAAACTGCGTGAACTCAGCGAGTGGATCACGGCCCAGCTCGTCCGCTACGCGCGGGAAGCCGAAGGCCACGGCGTGGACGTACTCTCCTACGCCGACCCCACCGTAGCCGCCGACCTCATCTCGCCGAAACTCTACACCGACCTTTGCGGCGACATCTCCTATCAGGTGCTGAAAGCCATCGAAAAAGCGACGGAGCGCGTCGTACTGCACCTCTGCAACAAAACCTCGGTGGCCTTCCAAAAGGCAGGTTTCTGCACCATGGAGCGCATCACTCCCAAACCGGGTTTGACCTACGGCGAGGCGATGCTGGACGCCATCCGCCGGCCGGGCGTCCGCTGCCTCGGCCACGGCTGCATTCAAAGGACATATTGCCCTATGTCCAACGGGTGCCTTTATAAATTGACGCTGAAATGAAAGGCAAAGAAAATGAGCAATGTACAAAAAAACGAACTCGCCTCGTTGAAGGCGAAGCTGAAAAGGCGGGCGAAGGCGCTGGACATGAACCTGTTCGGCGTCGCCGACGTGGCGCGGTGGGCGTCCAGGCCGCGTTACAGCGGTGGGAAGGACGGCACCGTCACTCTGGAGGACGTGCCGATCACACCGCGCGAATACTGGCCGCAGACGATATGGCCCTGGGCCCGGTGCGTGGTGGTGCTCGGCGTGCAGATTTTCCCGTCGATGCTGGAGACGACACCTTCGGTGGTTTACTCGGAGCTATACAACACGACGAACCGTTTCCTCGACGAAGCGGCCTACCGGCTCGCAAATATACTGAACGAAGCGGGTTTTCGCGCCCACTTCTTCCCCCGGGATTGCTACGGCGATATTTCAGTGCTGGTGAAGAAGCCCGAGGCGGCGTTTTCGCAGGTATTGGCGGGACTCTATGCCGGACTGGGCACCATCGGCATGAACCATACGCTGCTGACACCGCAGTATGGCCCCCGTGTCCGTCTCGTGTCGGTGATTACCGATGCGGCGCTGCCGGCGGACCGGATGATGAAAAAGGAGCTTTGCCTCCGCTGCGGGGCCTGCGCCCGGCGCTGCCCGATGAAGGCTTTCACGCCGGTGAAAGGGCAGACCGTGGCGGCGATGGACAAGTTCAAATGCGCCAGATGGCATCAGCAGGTCAAGAACGAGTTCCGCTATCCCTGCGGCCTCTGCACCGCCGTCTGTCCCGTCGGCGCCGACCGGAAACGCTGGGGCGCGTCGGCGGTCTCACCGGAGGGCATCGCCCACTGCCAGAATTTCGGTAGCAAAAACGCGGTGGAGGGGACCGCCACCGAGCAATCGGGCGGAGAAAAAATCTATTCCCTATTGACAAAGTAGACTTTATGGTTTATACTGCTTCCATCAACAGACAAGCTGACCGGAACAGACGGAGGCTTCGGAAGAATGCGCGCGCGCATTTCCGGAGCCTCCGTCTTGTTTCGGGAGACAAGGAGTGATGAGCAATGACAAGAGAGGAAGAACTGCATCAAGGGTTGTCCAACGCGGTGGTGGACATGGACGAGGATCGGGCGAAGGAGCTGGCCCAGGCGGTGGTGGACGAGGGCTTTGACGCCTATGACGCCATCGAGAAGGGGCTTTCCGCCGGCATGGAGGAGGTTGGGCGGCTTTACGAAGAGGAAGAATACTTCATCCCGGAGTTGCTGCTCTGTTCTGACGCCATGTACGCCGGGATTGAGATATTGAAGCCGCACATCAAAAAGAGAGAGGACGCGGTGCGTCATACTGTCGTAATCGGCGTCGTCGAGGGCGATACCCACGACATCGGCAAGAATCTGGTGAAGATCATGCTGGAGAGCGCCGGCTTCGACGTAATCGACCTCGGGCGCGATATTCCCGCCGCCGAGTTCGTGGCAAAGGCGGAGGAGAGCGGCGCCGAGATCATCGCTCTGGCCACGCTGATGACCACGGCCATGCCCGCCATGCGCGAAGTGATAGAGGTTCTGGAAAACGAGGGCAAGCGTGGCAAGTTCAAGGTCGTGATTGGCGGTGGTCCGATTTCCCCGGCCTTTGCCGAGAAGATTGGTGCCGATGTCTATGCGGTAAACGCGGCGGAGGCGGCGCGCCTTGCCCGGGAACTGGTGTCGTGAGGAGGTGGCGGTGATGAATGACCTTTCTCCGAAGGAACGCCTGCTTCGCGTTTTGTCGAAGCAGCGTGTGGACCGGGCCCCGGTGATTTGCCCCGGCGGCATGATGAACAGCGCCACGGTGGACGTGATCGGGGGCCTGGGGCTCTCGTTCCCGGCGGTGCATCCCGACGCCGACGCGATGACGACGCTTTCGACGGCGGTGGAGGAAAAGACGGGCTTCGAGAATTTCGGCATCCCCTACTGTATGACGGTGGAGGCCGAGGTGTTGGGCAGCGAGATTGATTTCGGGACGCCCGTCTGCGAGCCGAAGATCGCCCGGGAACGCTACGCCAGCGTCGCCGACGTCGAGGTCCGCGACGTGAAGCAGCTCGTCCGCGAGGGCCGCATCGAGGCGGTGGCGCGGGCGGGGCAGACCATCGCCGAGCGCCATCCCGACGTGCCGGTAATCGGCAGCCTGACGGGGCCGATTTCCACCGCCGCTTCCGTCGTCGATCCGATGACGTTCCTGAAGGAACTGCGCAAGGACAAGGCGAACGCCCATCGCGTCCTCGACTATGTGACGGATTTTCTCGTCGAATACGCCGGCGTGCTGATCGAGAGCGGCTTCCCCGTCATCACCATCGCCGATCCGACGGCGACGGGTGAGATCCTGGGGCCGAAGATGTTCGGCGACTACGCGGTGCCGTATCTCAACCGCCTGGCGGACGCCATCCACGAGCGCGGCGCCAGGGCCATCATCCATATCTGCGGGCGCATGGAAGCGGTGAAAAAGTATTTGCCCGGGCTTCACAGCGACGCGGTCAGTACCGATGCGATGGTCAATCTGAAAGCGATTAAGGCGGAGTATGACGGCCTTACGGTCATGGGCAACGTCAGCACCTTCGCCCTCCAGTTGCAGGCGCCGGAGGCGATCCGGCAGGTCACGGAGAAGCTCGTGGCCGACGGCATCGACATCATTTCCCCGGCCTGCGGCCTTTCGATGAAGACGCCGGTGGGGAATATCGCGGCGATGACGGAAGTCGTGAAAAACCAAGCGTGAATTTGTGGACGATATTGGGGAGGGAATTTTTATGGAATCAGACATGTCTGGCATGAGATTTTCAACGGCACTAATCCACGGCGGCGTTTACGAGGACGGCGGTACCGGCGCGGTGAACGTGCCGATTTATCAGACTTCGACCTACGCCCAGGAGAACATCGGCGGCTCGCCGAAATGGGAATACACGCGCACCGGCAATCCGACGCGGGCGGCGCTGGAGTCACTGATCGCGGCGCTGGAGGAGGGCAGCGCGGGCTTCGCCTTCGCCTCGGGGCTGGCGGCGGAGACGGCGGTGCTGAGTCTCTTTGCAAGCGGCGACCACATCCTGCTGTCGGAAAACGTCTATGGCGGAACCTTCCGCCTGATGGACAAGGTGTTCCGGAACTTCGGCATCACCTTCTCGCTGGCGGATACCACGAATCCCGGGGCCTTTGAGGCGGCCTTCACGCCGGCGACGAAGGCCATCCTGATCGAAAGCCCGGCCAATCCGCTGCTGACCGTCACCGATATTGCCGCCGCCGCGGACATCGCCCACCGGCACGGCGCGACGGTCATCGTGGACAATACCTTCATGACGCCGTACCTGCAGCGGCCGCTGACGCTGGGCGCCGACATCGTGCTGCACAGCGCGACGAAGTACCTCGGCGGCCACAGCGATCTCGTGGCGGGGCTTGTCGCCGTCAGGGACGCATCCCTCGCCGAACGCCTCGCGTTTATCCAGAATTCCACCGGCGGCGTGCTGGCTCCCTTTGATTCCTTCCTGCTGATCCGCGGCATCCGCACCCTCGCTGTCCGCATGGATCGCCACACGCGGAACGCGGAAAAGATCGCCCGCCATCTCGCCGCTCACCCCGCGGTGAAGAAGGTCTATTATCCGGGTCTCGAATCGGCGCCGGGGTATGAAGTGCAGCGCCGGCAGGCGAAGAACGGCGGCGCCATGGTTTCCTTCGAGCTGGCGCCGGAGCGCGACATCCGGAAATTCTTCCCGGCGCTGCGCGTGGTGACGCTGGCCGAGAGCCTCGGCGGTGTCGAGAGCCTCGTCTGCCACCCGGCGACGATGACCCACGCCGCCATCCCGAAGGAAACGCGGGAAGCCATCGGTATCACCGACGGGCTGATCCGTCTGTCCGTCGGCATCGAGGACGCGGATGATCTGATTGCCGATCTGGACGCGGCGATAGAAAAAACGGCTTGAAGCGTCAAGAATTGCTTCAAGCCGTCAAAATAACTACATTTATCAAAACGAAAGCCAATCCGTTATTATTCCCTCAGAAAGAAACTGCGTAGTGGTCGTTGTGTTTGAGGTCAGGTCATTTCGCTGGAGCGTGCGGTGTTTTTCGAATCGTTTCCTTGCCGCCTTTGCATCCAGTTGGCGGTTTTCCGCTTTCCGTTTCGCCTGGCGATTCTGTTCGCGTTCGATCTGCCGGAGGGTTTTCTCGTCCGGGCCGATGATTCCGCCACCGCTTGACACACGGCAGTTTGCCACTTCACCGTTTTCGTCCAGGACCACTACGGCACTGTAAAGACGTGTGCCGTAAAACTTCGTGCCGGGGAGCGTGAGCCGTGGACCACCGGCATGGAAAGCGTAAATCTTGTCAATGTTCGCGGCGACTTTGGCACGGAGTGCGGGGGCGGATTTCATCTTTTCCTCAAGGGCCGGCGGCACAATGATGGCACTTTTTCCCAATGTGGCATTGACCTTCGCCTGGATTTCCGAGGCCATCTGGGACGGATTGGCCCGCTCCGGTGCCCAATCCAGAATGGAATTGTCCGTGTCGTCCGTGAAAAACCGGTCATAAGGGAAATCCTCATGGCACCAATTCTCCCGGGTGATGGTAGTGGCGTCCATGACATGATAATAGGCTGCACCTGCAGAGTGGCCAAAATTCCGCGCAAAGGACGCCTGGCAGAGTTCGGATAGCCCCACTTTGTTTTCCTGCGACAACAGGGATTGGGAAACAGCCTCATAGGAAACGGCACCTGACGTGCCGCCGGTTTTCTGCGCGGCCCTTCGGGTGGGAATCTCCAGCGCCCGCTTGACGGGATGAAGCAAGGTATCCATGCAAAACGCCTCCCCAAGAATGTTTTATTCGATGAATCCTTCTCATTTCCTTTATCGTGTTTTTGCCCCGTTTCCTTAATCGCTTTGGAGCGAAATGACATTTTTTAGGTGTAAAATGACACCTTTTGGGGTGTGAAATGACGATAAGGCCGAAGGGAGATATAGCAGGGCGATGCCCGTGAAATCAAGAAAGCGAGGAATCCTATATGCGATATTACGCATCTATGCAGGAACTGATCGGTCACACGCCGCTGGTGGAGCTGACGCACGTGGAGGTGCCGTCCGGGGCGCGCTTCTTCGCCAAGCTGGAACTCTGGAACCCCGGCGGCAGTGCCAAGGACCGCATCGGCCGGTCGATGATTGCCGACGCGGAAAAGAGCGGGCGGCTGAAGCCCGGCGGCACCATCGTTGAGGGCACGGCGGGCAACACTGGTCTCGGCATCGCTTTTGCCGCGCTGAACAAGGGCTATCGCGTGATCTTCGTCGTGCCGGAGAAATTCTCGGTGGAAAAGCAGACTTTGATGAAGGCTCTCGGCGCGGAAATCGTTTCCACGCCGCGGTCCGGCGGAATGCTGATGGCGGAAGCGAAGGCCGAGGAACTGGCGGCGTCGATCCCCAGCGCGATTACCATGCGGCAGTTCAAGAATCCGGCGAATCCCCGGGCCCATTACGAGACGACGGGGCCGGAGCTTTATGAGGACCTGGACGGGAAGATCGATTATCTCGTCTGCGGCGCCGGCAGCGGCGGCACCTTTTCCGGCATCATGAAATACCTGAAGGAGAAGAATCCTGCCATCCGGGGCGTGCTGGCCGATCCCATCGGCTCGACGCTGGGCGGCGGCGAGCATGGCGACTATGAGATCGAGGGCATCGGCAACGATTTCGTGGCCGAGACGATGGATATGTCCTTCGTTGATCAGGTGGTCAAAGTCAGCGACGACGAAGCCTTCGCTGGTGTCAGGGCGTTGGCGGCGAAGGAGGGCATCTTCGCCGGCTCCTCCTCGGGGGCAACGCTGGCGGCGGCGGAAAAGCTGGCGGCGGGCGGCGCGCGGGGGAATATCGTGCTGGTCTTCGCCGACCGTGCTGAGCGGTATTTCTCGAAAAAAATACTCCCGTGAAATTTTTTCTGCCCATCGAAGGCCATTTTGTGTTAATATAGGGAAACGTCAGCGATTGGCGTTTCCCTGATTTTGCCGTGAGAGGTGATGATTTATGGGCCGGCTTTCCATGAGCGCGAAGGTCTTTCTCGGCTTCGGCATCGGCGCGGTGCTGGGCCTCGTTTTCCAGGATAAAATCCTGTTCGTGCAGCCGATCGGCGATCTCTTCCTGAAGCTGATTCAGATGATCGTGATCCCGCTGATTTTCTGCTCCATCATCAGCGGCATCGCCAGCATCGGCGACGTAACGAAGCTCAGGCGCATCGGCACCAAGGTCATGGGCTTCTACATCGTGACGACGATTCTCTCCACCATCCTCGGCCTGGCCGTTTCGCACCTGATGCAGCCGGGGCGCGGCTTCGGCGTGTCCAGCATCGTCGAGTCCGGCGAGACGGTGCAGGCGGCGGAGCCGATGTCCGTCGGCGCGGCCATCCTCGGCATGGTGCCGTCGAATCCCGTGGCGGCGCTGGCGAAGGGCGATCTCATGCAGACCATCGTCTTCGCGGTCTTCGTCGGCGTGGCGCTGACGATCCTCGGGGAAAAGGTCGCCCGCTTCAAAGCGGTCATCGACGAGGCCACGCAGGTCATGTTCCGGATCACCGACCTCGTGATGAAGGCCACGCCCTACGGCGTCTGCGCCCTCGCCGCGTGCAGCACCGGCGCCTACGGCCTGGCTGTCTTCGGCATCATGGGGAAATTCATCCTCACGCACTATATGGCGGCGGCGTCCATCGTCATCTTCCTCTACCTCTACATCATCAAGGGGATCGCGAAAATCCCGCTGTCCGATTTCTTCCGCAAGGTCTCCAAGGTCTGGTGGGTGGCTTTCAGCACCACCTCCAGCTCCGGCACGCTGCCGGTGACGCTGCGCGTCGTCGAGAAGGAGTTCCACGTCAAGCACGAGCTGGCGTCCTTCACGCTGCCCCTGGGGGCGACGGTGAACATGAACGGTATCGCCGCTTATTACGCGGTCACGGTGCTTTTTGTCTCCCAGATTTACGGCGTCGACCTCACGCTTTACCAGCAGGCCATGTTCGTCTTCATGACGACGCTGATTTCCATCGGCACGCCGGGCATCCCGAACAGCGGCATCGTGCTCACCGTCATGCTGTTGGGCACCATGGGCCTGCCCGCCACCATCATGGGCATGATTGTCGGCATCTTCCGTCCCATCGATATGATCCATACGGCGCTGAACGTTACCGGCGACGTGGTCTCGACGCTGGCGGTGGCACGGCTTGAGAATATGTTCGATGACGAGACCGGAGATGCCGCATGAGCCGGGTGGTGGCCGGGCTTTCCGGCGGCGTGGACAGCGCGGTGGCGGCGTATCTCCTGAAAGCCGCGGGCTATGAGGTCATCGGCGTTACCCTCAAGACATGGACCGGCGGGAGCAGTCGTTGCTGTGAGCTTGACGACGCGCAGGAAATGGCGGCACGCATGGGGATTCCGCATTACGTACGCAACACGGCGACGGAATTCCGGAGTCGCGTAGAGCAGCCGTTCATCCGTGAATATCTGCGCGGCCGGACGCCGAATCCCTGCGTGGAATGCAACCGTCACGTGAAGTGGGCGCAACTCCTGGAGGCCGCTGCCGTTCTGGGGGCGGAGTACGTCGCCACCGGGCATTACGCTTCAGTGGCGCGGATTGAGAACGGACGGTACGCGATCCGGCGGGGCGCGTCGCAGCGGAAGGACCAGTCCTATGTGCTCTACCAGCTGACGCAGGAGCAACTTTCCCACACGCTGCTGCCATTGGGGGACTACGAGAAGGAGAAAGTGCGGGCTATCGCGGCGCGGGCCGGGCTTTTGGCGGCGCAGAAGCCGGATTCGCAAGAAATCTGCTTCGTCACCGAGGGCGACTACGCCGACTACATCGAGCAGGAGACGGAGGCGGAACTGCCTCCGCCGGGGACTTTCGTCGATGAGGCCGGCAACGTCCTCGGCCTTCACGAGGGAATCACCCATTACACGGTCGGCCAGCGCAAGGGGCTCGGCCTGGCTCTCGGCTATCCGGCGTATGTGACGAGGCTTGACGCGGCGAAGAACGAAGTCGTCATCGGCGGTGAACCGTCGCTGTATCGCACCGCCGTCCGCTGCGGCGAACTGGAATTCATGAGCGTTCCCGGTCTCGCAACGGGCGAAACCCTGCGGGCGATGGTCAAAATCCGCTACAATCATGGAGGCGAGACAGCCACGCTCCAAAGGAACGACGGCGACGCGCTTACGGTCGTCTTCGACCGGCCCGTCCGGGCGCCGGCCCCCGGCCAGCCGGCGGTCTTTTATGACGAAGCCGGCTACGTCATCGGCGGCGGTAAGATCCTTTCCTCTGAGTGACCGTTGCCTTCGTTCTCTGACCGGCAGGAAACAGACGGTTCCTGCCGATTGTCGGTTTTCGTACGACGTCTGATGCCATGAAAAAAGGACTCTCGAAAAAGGAGAGTCCTTTTTGGTTGCTCGCTGTCTGATGAGGGTGAATTCTGACACGCCGGGTTTTCCCGTGAGAGGCGTTTCCCCATACAAGGACAAGAGTTCCATAGGGTAATCGCCGTTGCCATCAAAAAAAGAGGGAAGAAAATCTTGCTTGCAAAACGTGATGTCTCTCTCTGACAGCCTTTTTCGTCACGTCGTTAACGGCGTGGATGCCTCCTTTACCAATTCCGCAGGAATCCGAATGGTCCGGTTCAAAAATGCCAACGGCTGCAATGAACCCTGACCGGAGGGAAGAATCCCCGGATACACCCTGGCACTTTTACTTTCCGGCGCTTGTGTTCTCATGCAGGCTGGCGGCGGCGATGATAAGGTCGAGGCAGGCTCGGTCAGAGGATTTGTACCAGCGGAGGTCATCGACATCTACCCGTCGGGTATAGTATTTGAGCGGGCCATCCTCCTCACCTTCGCCGGGGAACCAGCGGCTGCTTTCGGATTGGATGATGAACGGCTCCCCGCTGTCATCCTGCCCCAGGTATATCATCACGTGTCCTTCCGTGAACAGGAGATCGCCGGGGTGGAGTCTGGCGATGGCTGCGCGCTTGTCCTTCTCGTTCATTCCCTCAAGCACAACGCTGTATGGCAATACGGATTGCTGATCCACGGCGTCCATCGGAAGGTCCAGCCCCAGGCTCCGATAAACGTCCGCCGTGAACAGTGAGCAGTCCACGCCGCCCTCCAGACCGCCCCAACCGTAAAGCGTCCCCAGAAAGCGGAACGCCTGTCGTATCAGATTGTTTTCCGAGTATGGCAGCCATCCTTTGTGTACCGTGTCGTCTGCCGGGATACGCACCGTCACATCCCGGAGCAACCCGTTGTCGTTTACCGGCACCGAGACAAGCCAGGTCCCGTCCGCTTGTGGATCGGGCTGCTGCAGGGGCAGCCGGCTTCCCATCCGGAACGATAGCGAAAGCGTGTCGCTGACCGGGATTTCCTTCTGGCTGTCAGTCATCACGAGGAAATCCTCAGGAGCCGCATATTTCATCCATTTCCCGCGGTCCGTGAACGCGATCGCGTCCCGGTTAATCCAGCCGGCGACGTTCCCCGTCTCGACGAAGCAGAATCGCTTGTCGCGGCTCTCCGCCAGCACCGCCAACGGTTCCGCCGGGTTGAGCGCCACTCCCTGCAGGAGGTCGTAATGCGTGTCGTAGCTGTCCTCAAACCAACCGGTGTTTTCCGGCAGATAACGGAGGTTTGCCCGGGTTGTCGTCAGGGCGAAGCGCACGTCCTGCTTCTCGGGCAGCGCGTTGAAATCACAGTTGTCAACCGCCTGCCAGTAACGGGTTCGGGACAGGGGAACTCCATTCTCATACAATTCTTCCGGCTCGAAATACCAAAAGTTGCCCTTGGCGGATGCAATTTTTTTCCGGATATCCTCCCGCGACATGGTATCAGGATAGCTGGCCATATCGACGAAGAATTCCCTTTTCTGTTGCATCGCTTCCCGGAGTCCTTCCCGCCCGCTTTCGTCCATGATCGTGTCACCGCCGGGATTTCGCCGCGTCCAGTATTCCGCCGAGCCGTATTTGCTTTTCATAGAACGCGTTTCCTCACCACCCGCCAGGTACTCCTCCAGCGTCAGCCCTTGCAAGAAAATCTTCCGCGCCGTCTCTTTCCCGACGTAGCGAATGTGCCATGACTCGTACTCATAGCCGGTGACGCCGGATTTTCCCGGAGGATAGCGGAGGATGAATCCGTGTCGGGCCAGTTTCCGGTGCATTTTCTGGTGCAGGGTTTCCTGTGTACCGTAATAATCGGCGACGGAGGCGCCGTTCACGACAATCTTGGCGTCAATCGCCAGTCCGGTGTGGTGTTCCGAATAGCCCGGTACGGCGGCGAAACGCTTGACATAGGCTTCACCTTCCGTTGCCCGGAGTTCCTCGATGAGTTCCCGTTGGCGGGCGACGCTGCGGTACGCGGATTCCAGCTCAATCTGAATGCCGTCTTGCAAGAGATCCTGGCGCAGTTCCAGGAAATGGTCGTACGTTTCCCGCTCGACCTGGAATTTCTCGCCGAAGCAATTCTTGACGGTTACCAGAGAAACAGCGGATTCGTAGTTGTCAGGCAGTTTATGCGTCTTGTTCACCAACAGCGGGTCCCCTGCAAGAGTCATCGTTGCGGAGGCGGGGGCTGCCGTCACAACCGGGCATTGCTCCCACGCCACGGCACCGCCGGCGGGAAGGCCCATGGTACTGGCAAGCAAGGCAATGATCAGAGATTTTTTCATATTGTTACCTCCAGAAGACGTTTGAATTTCAGGCAAAAAGTCATCTTCTTTCCGCCCGCCACGGCATCGGCAACGACAATGAAGTTGGCTTGACATCCTTGTCCGTTCTTCCGATCAGCTTTTTTCGTATGCCATTTGCAAAATGTCGTTTGACAACCGGGGATACAGTTGGCGCAAGTCTTCCCGGGATACCAGTCGGAATCCCTGGTATTGGAATTTCGGTGTGGTAACGCAGGAAATGAAGGTGTAGCCGTTCTTATCGATGTTTTCGGCAGCGAAAATGGCGCCCGCCGGGATTATGGCCATCGGCAGCTCGCCCTGCGCCGGATTGACGCCGAGCCGGATTTCCTTTTGCTGACCGTCCTGCAAAATCGTGATTTTCATACCGCCGCCGGCGTGGTAATACCAGACCTCATCGCAGTCAAGCTGATGGAAATGGGAAATCTCATCCTTGTCCAGCAGGAAGTAAATGCTTCCGGCGGTTGCCCGGCCCTTTTGCCGGAAGGTTGACGTGAAAACTTCCGCGAACCAGCCGCCTTCCGAATGGGGCTGCAAGGAAAAGGCTTCCTTCAGTTTTTGAACGGTATCGCTCGTATTCCCCGGAGCGCCGTCGTGCATGGCGCTTCGGGTATCCTGTTCGGCGCGGTGGATATCCGCCGACATATCCCTGGCGAGGTCAATGGCATGGAATTTCCCGTCGTCGTGCAGGACCATGGAAAAGGCGTCGGTCTTGTCAAGCTGCGCTTCGCCATCCGCAATCGACAATTCCAGGATGTGCCCGCCGTGTTCCCTGTCATCGGAAAGGAAATGGAAGTGCCAGCCCTTCGAGTTCAGTTCGCCCATATAGTTGGGGCAGTAAAGGCCTACCAGGGTCCCCTCGATGTCCTGATGAGCGAATTCCGTCTGCTTGTCCTTGAGCGCCTCGACCAGAGTGGGGTAGGGCTCCTCACTGCCGTATTCGCTGCGAAACAGTATGGAAGGGAATACGGTGTGCAGTTTCACCATGTAGAAGCTGTTCTCGCCCTGCTCCTTTACTGCCTGGTTCAGCGCTTTCTCCAGCGCGGCCTTGTCGGCGATGTCGGACAGGTTCACGGAAACGTCATGGTCAAAGAAAGTCACGTTGGCAAAGGGGACGATTTCGTCGTCGTCGGGCACAACCACCGTGCCGTTACCCAACGCCTGATAGACCGTGCCATCCAGCACGATCATTTCCCCGTTCAGCCCCTCAAAGGTGCCGATCCCGGTGTCGCCGAGGGCACGGAGGTCCCCAACGGTAATGGTGCCGCCAAAGTACCCCTGCGCCAGGGATTGGAGCAGAGCGACCTGGGAAACGGTTTCCCTTTTGGCGGCCACCGCATATCCGGTGCCGAAGGCTATCATGCCCGATAACAGTGCGGCAGCGAGTTTCTTCTTCATTTCTGTCTCACCTGATATTTATTTAGTGCGAGTTACATTGTCGCCGTAAATCGTCTTGAAATCGTCCCGCATGGAAACGGGAATCCAACCGCTTTCCGCGCAGGTCTGGCGGAGCTTTTCGGCCCGCTTCGGGCTGCCAAACTCCCGCTTCGTGTCGTCACAGAGCAGGGCAAAGGTCAGCGCTGGGTAATTGTTGTTTGTGATGGTGTAGTTGAACATGCTGAAATTGCCGGAGGAATTGCCGAAGGCCAGCACCGGCTGTTTGCCGATCTCGCGGACGATGTTCGAGGCCTTGTTCATCTTCAAGTCTTTTAGGATGAACTCGCCGCGCAGAACCTTGTCGTCCTTCGTGCAGAGGTAGTTCACTCCGTTCGTGTCCCCTTGATGCAGCGCGGGATGCCGGGCATCGGTGAAAATCTTGAACTGGTTCGCGTTGAGGCAGGAAAATGCCTCGACCATCGGCAGGTAGAAGGCTTCGCCCCACTTGAGGTTTTTCATGCCCTCCGGGGATGTCTCCATGAATATTCGCGTATAGGCCTCGTTGCCGCCTCCGAAGCGGACGTCCCGCCAGGAGCCCAAGCCCAAATACCGCCGCCAGCAAGGCGGCGACCGCTTTTTTCTTTCCCGATCACTCCAAATCCTGATATGTACCTGCAAGAATTGCGATGCCGAGGAGCGGAATCACCGGCCCGGCTTCTCCCGGAACTCTTTCCCCCATAAGGCCTGGCAAACCGCGTCCATGATCTTTTCTTCCCAGATATAGTTGCCGCTGAACTGACCGGTTGAGCGCGGGTCCTCGTCGGGTTCTATGCTCAGGCCGTTGAGCGCGTAAAGAAAACCATCCTTCGTGCCGGGGCGATGGAACATGCCGGAGAGCAAGCCGTAAGCTTCTCCGGTATGACCGGCGAGATCGACGGCGAACTCCCGGCAGACACGGCCGGTGCTGTCGCCGTAAATCCGGTATTCCCCGAGGCCGTAATTCAGCATGGTCCCGTCATAGGTGTCCCCGTTCTTTTTCACGGGGTCGTAAACCCAACGGGGCCGGAAGAGCTCGGCGTTCGACGCGGGTCGCAGGACCCGCCGGCCGCGGTAGAAACCGTCGTTCATCAGCATTTCCAGAGTGTGGCCCATCTCGGCAAAGGAAATCCGAAGGCCGCCCTGCGGGTAGAACGGCGTGGCGTTGGTGCCCGGGACATATCCCTTGAGGCTGTATAGCTGTTCGCCGATGAAAAGCGTATCCTTTTCCGGACGCTGCCCCGCGTAATCGTCGATAACGCTTCGCCAGGGCGCGGTATCACTCCATTGGCCGTCAGCATCCTGCCGCCGGTAAAGCGTCCCCAGTTCCGCGAAAGCCTCGCGGCTCAGATTGTCCGGTACATAATCGGCCTCGGTGGAAAGCTGTTTCAGTATGTGCCTTTTCTGGTAATGGTCGAACCGTTCGCCGGTGACGGCCTCGATGATTGTCCCCAAAATGCCGTAGTTCAGATTGCTGTAATGGAAGAATTCGCCCGGGGGCTCCTCTTTCGGGGCGAAGTGAACGCCGCCGTCCCACCGGCGCCCCTGCGGGATGAAGAACTCCTGCAGGTTCACATCCGGCGGCGCCGCGTCCAGATACGCGCCGCCGTCCCGCAGCGAAGACGTATGGCAGGCCAGCATCTCCAGCGTAATCGGCGTATCGGGAAAGGCGGGATTCCGGAGGGTGAAGCCCAGGTATTTGCTGGCGTCGTCGTCGAGACGTACCTTGCCCTGCTCCACCAACTGCATCAGGGTAAAGGCGGTGAACTGCTTGGAAAGGGACGCAATGCGAAACCGGGTATCGCGGGTCATCGGTTCGCTCGCGCCGGCGCTGTCGATATGGCGGCTGCCGAGGAAGCGGGAATACACTTCTTGCCCGTCTTTGTAGAGGATGATGCCCACGCCGGGCGCCTGCAAAGGCCCCGCCTGATGGACCAGTTCGTCCAGGGTTTCGTCGAGATGGACCCTGGCGGTAAAGCCCAGTGCCCGGGTGGCGATCCAGTTCGGCGACAAGCCGTTTTCGGGCGAAGGCTCCGCTGTCGCGGTCCGGACGGTGCTGCCGGCCACGACGCCTGTTGTCAGAACGGCCGAGAATACCCAGGTCAGGAGTTTTTTGTTCCTCATCTTTTAATGTCTTCCCCTTTCATTCGCTGTCAATCGTGTTCTGCCTTGTCCGCCTGTGGCCCGCCCCGGGCGAGGGGAAATTGTCGTTCCCCCGCCTGCCGCATGATTCCATGTCAGCCGGCCGCTTCGTCGGCTTTGGCCCTGGCGTTGATGATAAGCGTGCTCGTGATGTTGGACGCCACGTTGCCGACGGTTTCCACCATGCTCGAAATCGAGTCGAGGCACAGGAACAGCGCCACCGCTCCGCCGGGCACACCGACAGCCGCGAAGACCGTGGAAAGCCCGATGAGAGACGCACCCGGTGAGGACGGTAGCGTGAAGGCGACGATGAAGGTCGAGAGCAGCAGCGACAGTAGCGTGTTCATATCCAACGCAATGCCATACGTCCGGAGCATCATGGTGGAGACGAGAGCGATGTAAAGTCCTGTGTGGTTCATATTGAGCTGGACGCCCACCGGGAGCGTGAACATGGCGAGCCGCTTGCTCACGCCGAGTTCATCCACGCAGAAGCCTATGGTTTGCGGCAGGCCGACACTGGAAGCGTTCATGGTAAAGGAAACGGGCATGAAGGGCACGATCTTCTTGAGGAAGGCAACAGGCGAAATGTCCCCGAACGCCGCCAGAAAAATCACGCAAACGAAAAGCACGAGAAGCGTTCCGAGAACGTCGCTCACCAAGACAATTCCCAGTGAAAACAGTACGTCGAGTCCGGCGGACAGAATGAGACGTACCATGGAAGCAAAGACAATCAAAGGACTGCAGCGCACGATGACCTCGAGTACTTCCATGCACAGGCGGTTCATGAATTCGATGACCTCCTTCACCAGCGCGGCCCGGTCTCCTGCCCGGTTGATCATCACGCCGAAAAAACAGGCAAGGAACAGCACCTGAAGGACGTTTCCTCCCAGGAAGGGCGTGACGAGGCTGCTGGGAATGATGCCGACAATCATGTCCTGCAGGGAAAACTTGGCCGCCGCGCTTTCCGCCGGAATCATCGGCAGAAGCTCAGGCATCCCGCTGGAGAAGAAAAGACAGCCGGCGGCAATAGCGGCCACGGTGGTCACCAGAAGTTTGGCAATGGAAAAGCCAACGAGCCTGCCGCCAAGGCGGCCCACAATCGTCGCGTCCGTGATGCTGGTGATGCCGGACAGCACCGCGAAGAAAATCATTGGCGTCACCATCATGGAAAGGGCGTTCAAGAACATGAGCTCCAGCGAACCGCAAACGACGTGGTCGATGACATGGATGACCGCTTCATCCAGGCACGCTTTCATCATAAGCCCGCAGCAAATCCCTGCCACCATTGCCGCGAGAATTCGCCACACCTCTTTCTCGCTCGTCTCATGGACTTTGATGGTAACGATGTTTTCCCCGTTTCGGCGGTTGAAAGCAAGCTGGGAGCGATACGCCTTCAGGATCATTGTGCGGTAGGTGTCCATGCCGTCTTCGTCGTAGGCGGCGACATCCACGAGGGGATTGCGTTCCTCACCGTCGAAAGAGAGGCGCAGGCTCAAATCTCCCCATCGGTTCTGGACGGCTATGCGCATTTCCTTGGCGCCCATGCTATGCGCCCGGAAGAACAGCTCCTCTAAAAGCAGTGACGCTTGGTCAATCGCCCGTTCGGGGATTTTCCTTTTTTCCAGCTCTTCGCGAACGAGGTCCGCGATATCGGGAAAATTCTCCTCGTTGGCAATCAAATACTCTTTTGCTTTCATCGTATCCTAACAACACCTCATCCGTCAGATCTGAGGGAGAAACGGGCTCAGGGCAAGCTGCGCCGGTAACGGTTTCTCAATCCTCGATCTTGATGAACTCGCTGAAGCCTGTAAGATTCAGGACGCTGAGCACGGTGGCGTTCACATGGAGGAGCTTCATGCTGCCGCCGGCATCGTCCATCATGTCTTGGGCGATGAGCAGGACACGGAGCCCGGCTGAAGCGATATAGGACAGTTCCGCCAAGTCGAATGTCAGGTCCGTGACGCCGGCGAGCTCCGAGCGCACCACCTGGTCAAGCTCCTTGGCCTCCTTTACCGCCAGCCGCCCGATCAGATGCAAGGTAAGCGCGTTTCCATTCTTTTCTCTTCTGATTTCCATGATATATCAGCCTCCAATGCAAATTCTCTTCTTGATGGTCAAATTGTTTTTCCTTTGTGACGCTCATAGCTGATATCGTCCGACATGCTGCGCGCCAAAAAGATGCCCAGCCCGCCTATCTGGTGTCGTCGGGGATATAAAGCCACCGCTCGTCGGCCACGCTCCAGCAATCGAAAAAACACATGTCGTCCCGCGCGGATCAGTCAGCAAAAGCCGCTGACAACGCGTCCTGTCCGACGCTTCCCGTGCAGAGGCTGACGCCCGGCGTATCGCCTATACTACCATTCTCTATAATATCAATTTGTATGTCAATCGGCAAGCAAAAAGCGCCCGCATTTGGTCAAGACGCTCCGGGGACAGGAGCAAGGGGAAGCAAATGGTTTGTTAGTCCCGCGTGAAAAGGTCCATATCCGCGGCGCAGCACATTATCCTGTCGCCGGAAAGGGTGATGCCGATTCGCAGGCGACGCCCCGGCCGCGCTTGGAGACGGCAAATCCCGCAGGACGGCCGGAACCGCGCCGCCGCCCTCATCATTGCGGTGTACTCGTCGCTGTTCGTTCCACGCTTTTCTCCGGGAGAAACGCCCCGGCCTGTTCAGCGTCCCGTTAACGCTTCCTGGCCTTTCGGTATCATGGCTGAGGAATCGCTCCGGATACTACGCGACCTGTCGCCGGACGAGACCGGCGAAGATGCCGTTCTTCGCCACCAGCTCGTCGAAGGTGCCGCTTTCCGCCACATGGCCGCCGTCCATCACGATGATGCGGTCGGCGTTCCGGATGGTGGAAAGGCGATGGGCCACCACGATGCGGGTGGCTTTCAGGCGGTCAAGGCTCTCGGTGACGATGGCCTGGGTACGGTTGTCGAGGGCGCTGGTGGCCTCGTCGAAGATTACGATGGCGGGATGCGACGCCAAAGCCCGCGCGATCAGGATGCGCTGCTTCTGCCCGCCGGAGATGTTGGAACTGCCCTCGCTGATCATGGTCTGCATCCCCATGGGCATCTGACGGATGTCATCGGCAATGCCTGCGGCCTCCGCTGCCTCCCAGGCGTCGTCCTGGGTCAGGGCGGTGATGCCGACGATATTGGTGAAGATGTCTCCGCTCATGAGCTGCCCGTTCTGGAGTACGACGCCCATCTGGGAGCGCACGGAGACGGGGGACAGGCTGGAGAGGTCCTGCCCGTCGTAATACACGGCGCCGCTTTTCGGCGTCTCGAAGCCCAGCAGCAGGCGGAGGAGCGTGGTTTTCCCGCAGCCGGAGCGACCCACGATGGCGATATGCTCCCCGGCGGAAATTTGGAAGCTGACGTCTTCCAACACGTTCTTGCCGCCCTCCACATAGGAAAAAGTCAGATTGCGAATCTCGATGGCGCCGGTCAGGAGTTCCGCGTCCACCCGGTCCTCGGTGGTTTCCGGCACGGCGTCCAGAATGATCCGGAGGTTTTCCAGCTGGGGCCGGAGCGATAGGATTTCGAGGGCGGCGGGGAACATGGCGATCAGGCTCGCGTTGAATCCAGCGTAAGCGGCATGGAAGGCCAGAAATTTGGCGTAGTCGATGGCGTCTGTGGCCGGGGCCTTTCCCGCCATGTTGACGTAGTAGAAGACGACGTAATAGAGAATCAGGGACATCAGCAGGGGCTGTACGGCGCCGCAGATTTCCATATAGTTTACCTGCCAGCGCTTTTTGACGCCCCACTTGCGTTCTTCGCCAAAGGTTTTGCTCCAGAGATAATAGGCCTGCTCCTCCATGCCCTGTACCCGGAATTTCGTGAGCCCGGCAAAAATCTGCTGGACGATGCCTGAGGTGGTGTTCCGGGCCGTGACCATGTTCCGCTCCGCCCGCACATGATTCCGCAGGACCCATCCCATGAAGAGCCCGTACATGAGCCACAGGCCGATGGCCACCGTTGCCAGCTTGAAGCTGTAATAGCACATGAGGATGAGACTCCAGAAAGAGAAAAGAAAGTTGAAGATTTGCGCCGGCAGCTCGCCCTCCAGCGTGACCTTCACAACGTTCATAGCCATCAGGCGGTTGGCCAGGTCCCCAGTCTGGATATTGCGGAAAAAACGGGTGGGCAGCGCCAGAAGCCGCCCCCAGATACCCGCTTCCACCGCCATGTCGAGATGCGTCGTGAAGCGAAGGGCAGCGACGGATCGCACGACGGCCATGACCGCCGTCGTGAGACCGGCGACGATGGAGACCTGGGCGACGGTGGCCAGCCCTTGCCGGTCGAGGATGGGGATGATGTCCCGGAAGACGGTTTCGGTGATGACGGGCGTCACGAGGGGAATCAGGCCCGCGACGATGCTGGTCAAAAGAATGGTCTGCCAATCGCTGGCCCAGGTCCGTCGGACCATGTCCCGAATAAGGCCGGAAAGGGTCAGCTTCTCCACGGGAAGCCCCGCGTAGCAAGCGAAAGCATCCTTGTCGACGTTTTTCGCCACGTCTTCGGTGACGGGAATGCCCTCGGGATGCTCCATGGTGACGAGGGTATAGGATTTCACGGAGGCGGGGAGCAGTGCTGCCAACGCTCGCTTGCCGTCCGGTTCACCCGTGGGATTGTAATAGCCGAGCATGACGCCGCCGTCTTTTTCCTGCCAGCCGGGGTTGAGCGTCACCAGGCGCATCTGCATATTACCCTTCTGCACCAGGCGCTTCAGGATGCCGAACTGGTCAATCTTCTGGACAAGCTCCGGAGCGATGTCGATTTTTTCCGTGGGAAGCAAGAGTGCCTGAGCGACACGCCGCACGATGAAGACGGCCTCGCCCAGCTTTTTCCGGGTGCCGCTCCCGGTGTATTCGGTATGGACGATCTCTTTTTCGTCCAGCAGCAGGGAGACAGCTTCCTCCATCAGGCGCTTCGACTGGTGCCTGCGAACGGCCAGGCGTTCCCGGAGGCGACTGTCCTCGCTGCGGAACCGCGCCCCCAACAGCATGGCAAAAATGCCCTCGTGCTCGGCGAATTCCTCCATCAGCGCGTCGTGGTTATCCTCCGTACCCGCCAGGACTTCGCCGTCCTTCCAGAGCAACAGCGTTTCATCGCCCCGGTCGGCGATGAGCCGCAGCCAGGGCACGGAAATCAGGCCGCCGAACCAGCGGCGCATAAGGGGGAGAAGTTCCGCCGCCTTCACGTTTTCGAAAGGGACTTCCTCGATTTGGGATTCCTCGGTGACATAGAGCAGGGTGTCGATTTTCCTGAACCCGTCCATGGCGGGAAAGGCGCCGTCCCCCGCGGCCAGTTCCATCAGATAGACCCGGCGGAAGGAGCTTTTGTCCTGGGTGACGGCATAGACTTCCGCCGCGCCGGAGACGAGGCGGATGAATGTGTCCTCGTTTTGCAGCCGGATTCTTTGGCCGGGCAGAAGGGTCCGCATGGCTGTTGTCTTGTCACGGTTTTCCATCAGTCCTGCGCCTCCTGCTTGCTTTGTTCCTCAATGAGACGGCGATAGGGGCCGTCATGCCGCATCATTTCATGGTGCCGGCCCCGTTCCGCGATTTTGCCGTGGTCGAGGACGATGATTTCGTCGGCGTCGCGGATGGTG
>JAEEGN010000301.1 GCA_016280345.1 Selenomonadaceae bacterium
GCCGGCGGCGAGAAGGAAAAGACGGCCGAGAGCATCGTGCCCGAGGCGTACAATCCCTATACCGGCGGCGTTCCCACCGGCACGACGAACATCAACGGCCTCGCCGTTACCTGGCCCGACACCGGCAGCGACGCCATGAAAGAGGCCATCGCCAAGGCGTTGAACAGCCAATGGCTGAAGAACTGCATGGATCTCGTCAATGAGTCCTACGAGATGAATTTCCTCGAGCCGGGAACGTCGGTACGGGCGATGACGGTATGCCTTAAGGATGAGGGTGCCACTGGCACCCTGGCCCATGTCATCAATTCGTATAACCCTGATACGGGAATTACGGATGGATTGATGTTGACGGTCAATATGCACTATTACGGTGCCCTTGACCTTAACGACGTGAACGGCAAGGATACGGGGGCCGGCGCGGGGCAGGTTTATCTTGACCGCACGCTTGCCCACGAGATGACACACGCCATCATGGCGGCGAACATCAATCACTTCTCTAACCTGCCGCTTTACATCAAGGAGGGTACCGCCGAGCTCGTACATGGTATAGATGATGCCCGTAAAGGTACCATCGAGGCCCTCGCGGGGGACAATACCCGCCTGAAGAACGCCCTTGACGCTACAAAAGATACACAGCACGGCGACGACTCTTACGCCGCCGGCTACATGATCCTGCGTTACATGGCGCATCAGGCTGCCAACGCCGAGCCGGAGAAGAAGATGGTGTTCCAGATCGGCACCAAGGCGAATCAGGCCATCAAGGTGGGGCTGGCCGATATGCGCGCCCAGGCTCTCGGCCTCAAGAGAGCCGACGGCGCCACCTTGAGCGTCGCCACCCAGAAGAAGGCCACGGCCGCCCTCAACGTCATCGACCGCGCCATCACCAAGGCGCTGAATCAACAGACCTCCATCGGCGCCGTCCAGAGCCGCCTCGAATACACCGAGGCCAATCTGGTCACCGCCAAAGAGAACGTCCAGCAGTCGGAGTCCACGATCCGCGACGCCGATATGGCCAGGGAAATGACCGAGTACACGAAGAACAGCGTCCTGCTCCAGACGGCGCAGGCCATGCTCTCTCAGGCGAACCAGAATTCCTCCAGCGTCTTGTCGCTGCTGCAGTAGCGCATCGTTATCCCGGAAAAAAGAGACGCAGCAAACGTCCCCGCACGTTCCTGAAAAACGTGCGGGGACGTTTTTTTGAAGCGTCGTGATTGAAAAAAAGCCCCGCCGTTTTCCGTTTCCGGAACCCGGCGGGGCTTTCGTCCTGTCGCGGAAAGTGTTACATATCGCTTTCCGCGGCTTCTTTTTTCCCTTGTTTCTTCGAGGATCCCAGGGCGGACGAGACTTTGTCGACCACCACGTAGTATACCGGAATCAGGAAGATGCCGATCGCCGTCGCGCAAAGGCTGCCGCCAACAACGGCAACGCCCATGCCGTTGCGGGAACCGGCGCCGGCGCCGGTGGCCACCGCCAGCGGCAGGCAGCCGAGGATGAAGGCGAAGCTTGTCATGAGGATGGGCCGGAGGCGCAGATCGGCCGCTTTGACGGCCGCCTCCACCGTGTCCATGCCGTGATCCTTGTAGTCCTTGGCAAACTCCACGATCAGGATGGCGTTCTTCGCCGCCAGGCCCATGATCATGATGAGGCCGATCTGCATGTAGATGCTGTTTTCCTGCCCGGTAATGAACTCGGAGAAGAAGGAGCCGAAAACGCCCACCGGCACCGTCATCAGCACCGCGAAGGGCACGCTCCAGCTCTCATAGAGCGCCGCCAGGCACAGGAAAACGAAGAGCAGGGACATCATCAGAACTTTACCCATCTGCGCGCCGGCTTTCTTTTCCTCGCGGCTCTGGCCCGACCAGTCGATGCTGAAGCCGGCCGGGGCTTTCTCCCGGGCGATCTCCTCGATGGCGGTCAGCGCCTGACCGGAGCTGTAGCCGTCGCCGGCGTTGCCCTGGATCGTGATGCACCGCGACGAGTTGAAGCGCGAGAGGATGGAAGCGCCGGTGTTCACCCGCGGCGTGATCAGGGTATCGAGCGGGATCATGGTGCCGACGTTGTTGCGCACGAAGACGAACTTCGCGGCCTCGGCCTCGTTGCGGTAGGTGGTATCCGACTGCATCATGACCTTGTAGGTGCGGCCGAAGCGGTTGAACTCGTTGATCATCGTGCCGCCGAAGTTCACCTGCAGCGCCGTGAAGACTTCGCTGAGCGGGACACCCAGCGTCTTGACCTTTTCCCGGTCGATGTCGAAGTTATAGATCGGGGAGTTGATCTTGAAGGTGGAATAGACGCCCTTGAGCTCGGGACGCTGGTTCGCCGCCTTGACGATCTCCTGGGAAATCCTGTTCAGTTCGTCGTCGGTATGACCGGAGAGGTCCTGGAGCTGGAGCGCGAAGCCGCCCACGTTGCCGAGGCCGGGCAGCGACGGCGGGCTGAAGGCGATGATCGAGGCTTCGGGATAATGCATGGCGCCGGTCTTGAAAACCTGCCCGATCAGCGTGTTGATATTCGTCTCTGCCGTCTGGCGCTTTTCCCAGTCCTCAAGACCGATGAAGACAGAGCCGGCGCTGGATTTTGTGGCCGAGGTGGTAACGTCGTAGCCGGCGATGGAAAGAACGTGAAGCACGCCGGGGAATTTCCCGACTTCCTCCGACAGCCGGTCAATGGTTTCCTGGGTGCGGTTCAGCGAGGTGCCCTCGGGCATGGTGACGGAGGCGATGAAGTAACCCTGGTCCTCATCCGGCACGAAGGTGGTGGGGACAATCTTGTTCAGGACAAAAAGCCCCACCATGAAGGCGGTGAGAATGATCATGGCCAGCTTATCATGGGTGATGAACCAGGACACTCTGCCCGTATACAGGTTTTTCATGCGTTCAAACCAATTGTTGAACGTGTCGAAGAATTTGTTGAAGACGCCATCCTTTTTCTCGTTGGGGTCATGCGGTTTCAGCATGGTCGCGCAAAGCGCCGGCGTCAGGGTCAGCGCCATCAGCGTTGAGAACACCACGGAAACCGACATCGTCAGCGCGAACTGCTTATAAAGTACGCCGGTCATGCCGCCGAGGAAGGCAATGGGTACGAACACCGCCACCAGCACGAACGTCGTGCCGATGACCGCGCCCTGCACTTCATCCATGGCGGCCTCCGTCGCCTCCCGGGGACCTGAGTGATCGCGCTCCATGTGTTCTTCGACGCATTCGACGACGACGATGGCGTCATCGACAACGAGACCGATGGCCAGCACCATGGCGAACAGCGTCAGGGTGTTGATGGTGAAGCCGAGGGCGATGAAGGCGCCGAAAGTCGCGATCAGCGATACCGGCACCGCCAGCATCGGGATCAGCGTCGCCCGCCAGTTCTGCAGGAAGATGAACACGACGACCATGACGATCAGCAGCGCCTCGAAGAAAGTCTCCACGACTTCCGCCAGGGAGGCGGTGATGAACATGGTGTTGTCGACGTTCTCCACGTAGGTCATGTCGGGCGGGAAGTTCGGCTTCGCTTCCTCAATGACTTTCTTGACGCCGGCGACGGTCTGCAGCGCGTTGGCATCGTCCGTCAGCATGATGGCGAAGCCCACCGAGGTAGCGCCGTCGGTGACGCACTGAGTGGCAATCTGCAGCTCGCCCGGCGTAACGCGGGCGATGTCGCCAAGGCGGACGAAGGAGCCGTTTTCGCCGGAGCGTACGATGACTTCCTCGAAGTCCCGCGGCGTTTCCAGACGGCCCTTTACGATGCCGGTGTACTGCTTCTCCTGCGTGTCGGGGGCCGGCAGCATGCCCACCGTGCCGCCCGGCGCCTGCACGTTCTGCTCCCTGACGGCGTTGGTCACGTCGGAGACGGTGATGCCAAGCTCGGCGATTCTGTCCGGGTTCAGCCAGATGCGCATCGTATAGTCGGTGCCGAAGACCTGGACGTCGCCGACGCCGGGCACGCGCTTGATCTGGTCGATGAGATAGATGTCAAGGTAGTTTTTGAGGTAGTCGCGGCCGAAACTTCCGCCCGGGGAACACAGTGAGCCGACGTAGGTCATGTCCTGGGAGGATTTCTTCGTCGTCACGCCGTAGCTGAGGACTTCCGACGGCAAACTGGAGTTGGCCACCGATACCTTGTTCTGCACCAGAACGGAGTCCATGTCACCGTTGGTGCCGAGGTTGAAATAGACGTACAGGGTATAGGCGCCGCTGTCATCCGAGGTGGAGGTCATGTAGTCCATGCCCTGGACGCCGTTTACCTGCTGCTCGATGACCTGAGCGACGGTGTCGCTCACGATCTTGCCGCTGGCGCCGGTATACGTTGTCTGAACGCTGACGGTAGGCGGCGAGATCTGCGGATACTGCGCGATGGGGAGGTTCAGCGCCGCCAGGGTGCCGATGATGACCATCAGGAGGGCGACGACGATGGCGAAAATCGGCCGTTTGATGAAAAACCGTGACAATCCAAACGCCTCCTTACTTGGCGGTTTTTATCCGATAACTGCCGGGCTTACTTCGTGGTGGCCGTAGCTGACGTAGCGGCTGAGGCCGAGCGGCCGTCCGTCGCTACCGACTCCGTTGTAAAGCCCATCTGCTCCGCTGTCACTTCCGTCACCGCCAGCGGCATGCCTTCGGTAAGGCGTGTCAGGCCCTCGACGACGACCTTGTCGCCGGCCTCGACGCCCTTGTTGATGATGTAGTAACTGCCGACTTTCTCGCCCAATTCCACGCTCTTCGCC
>JAEEGN010000302.1 GCA_016280345.1 Selenomonadaceae bacterium
AACCGCCAGATCCACGCGGCGACGAGCACGATCGGCCAGGCCAAGACGGCGGTGATGCGGCAGCGGATGCTGGACGTCAATCCCCGGGCCGAAGTCGTGACCTGGGACGAGTTCTACCGGCCGGACAAGGCGGAGGAATTCTTCATGGCCCATCTCGACTACGTGGTGGACGCCGTGGACACCGTCACCGCCAAGATCAGCCTGGTACTGGAGGCGCAAAAGCGCGGCATTCCCATCATCAGTAGCATGGGGACCGGCAACAAGCTGGACCCGACGCGCCTGGAGGTGGCCGACATCTACGATACCAGCGTCTGCCCGCTGGCCCGCGTCATGCGCCGGGAACTGAAGGAGCGCGGCGGCAGGTCGCTGAAGGTCGTCTATTCCAAAGAGCCGCCGCTCCCGGTGGCCGAAGGGGCGAGCCCGGAGCAGGACGACGAGGGGCGTATCGTCCCGGGCAGCGTTTCCTTCGTGCCGTCGGTGGCCGGGCTCATCATCGCCGGCGAGGTCGTGAAGGACCTCGCCGGCATCGGCGGCGGGACAGGCGGCGCCGATGCCGGATCAAGTATGAAATGAGGTGCGGGATATGAGGGTTTCCATCCTGGGCTGCGGGCGGTGGGGGTCGTTCCACGCCTGGTACGCCCATCGCGCCGGGCATGAGGCCGTGCTCTGGGGCCGCCCCGGCTCCCGGCGGCTGGAGGAACTGGCGAGGACGCGGCGCAACGAGTACCTGGCGCTGCCGGAGGCGGTGGACTTTACGGACGATCTGGCTGCCGCCGTCGCCCGGGCGGAGACGGTCATCATTTCCGTTCCCTCCCAGGCGCTGCGCTCTCTGGGGCAGAAGCTCGCTTCGCTGCCCTTGTCCAGAAAGGCGTTCATCCTCTGCATGAAGGGGCTGGAGATTGGAACCGGAGAGCGGCTGTCCCGGGTACTCCGGCAGGAGATCGGCCCCGGGCCCGGCATCGCGGTCTGGGTGGGCCCCGGCCACGTGCAGGACTTTGTCGCCGGCATCCCGAACTGCATGGTCATGGCCGCCGAAGACGAGGCGCTGACAGAAAAGACCGCCGCCGCCTTCTCCACGCCGCTCATCCGTTTCTACTACGGGCGGGACCTCCTGGGGGCGGAAATCGGCGCGGCGGCGAAAAACGTCATCGGCCTTGCCGCCGGCATGCTGGACGGCCTGCGCTTTTCCAGCCTGAAAGGGGCGCTGATGGCCCGGGGTACGGCGGAGCTCTCCCGGCTGGTGGGGGCGCTGGGCGGCGACCCGGCGACCATCTACGGCCTCTCGCACCTCGGCGACTACGAGGCGACGCTGTTCTCGCCCTACAGCAACAACCGCCGCTACGGCGAGAATCTCGTCCTGGGGCGTCCCTCGCCGAAACTGGCCGAGGGCGTCTATACCGCCGAGGCGCTGGTGGCGCTCTCGGAGCGCACGGGCGTCGAACTGCCCATTTGCCGCACCGTCTATGAGATCGTCTGCCGCCGCCGGGACCCGGCAAGCGAGCTGGAGCGTCTCTTCCTGCGCCCCGCGAAAAGCGAATAGCCGGAAAAGCGAAGCGAAGGAGCCGGAGGCGGGGGCCTGTCCCCCTGACCGGCTCCTTTTCGTTCCCGTGTTTCCGGGGAAAACAGACCGCCGCGTTTTTCGCGGCGGATTTTTTTGGCGTTTTTTTCAAAAAAAGACTTGCTTTTTTGTTCAATATATGATTAAATGTTCACATAAGAGATTGAAGCGTTTCAATCCCGATGAAAAAACAAAAACGGAGGTCGATTTCAATGAAGAAAAAGTACAAGATCGATGTGGATTGCGCGGCTTGCGGCATCAAGATGGAGGACGCGGCGAAGCAGGTTGAGGGGGTCGCCGCCGTTTCGGTGGGCTTCATGGCCCAGAAGATGACGGTGGAATTCGCCGAGGGCGCCGATCCGGCGGCGGTCATGCCGAAGGTCCGGGAGGCCTGCAAGAAGGTCGAGCCCGACTGCGACGTGTTCTTCTGATTTTCACGGAAGCGGGCATTTCGGAAACGCGGTCGTTTCTCCCGGCGGTTCGCCGGGGGACCGGTACGGGAGGATAGAGAATGGAAAAAAAGGAAAAGATCATGCTGGGACGGATCATCGCCACCGTCATCCTGCTGGTGGGGTTGGAGTTCGTGCCGTTGAAGGGCTGGCATCTGGGGGCGCTCTACGTCATCCCGTATCTGGTCATCGGCTATGACATCCTGCGTAAAGCCTGGAAAGGCATCAGGAACGGCGAGTTCTTCGACGAGAGCTTCCTGATGGCCATCGCCACCTTGGGCGCGATGGTCATGGGCGAGTATCGCGAGGCGGCGGGCGTCATGCTGTTCTACCAGATCGGCGAGATGTTCCAGCGCTACGCGGTGGGCAAGAGCCGCGGCAACATCGCCGCCCTGATGGACCTGCGCCCCGACTACGCCAACGTGGAAGTGGACGGGCAGATTACCCGGGTGGACCCGGACGAAGTGGAAGTCGGCACCATCATCGTGGTGCAGCCGGGCGAGAAAGTCCCCATCGACGGGCGCATCGTCGGCGGCCGCTCCACCCTCGACCTGCACGCGCTGACGGGCGAGAGCCTGCCCCGGGAAGTGGCGGAGGGCGAGGAAGTGCTCTCCGGCAGCATCAACCTCTCCGGCGTACTCCGCGTCGAGACGACGAAAGAGGCCGACGAGTCCACGGCGGCGAAGATCCTCGACCTGGTGGAGAACTCCAGCATGAAGAAGTCCCGCTCGGAGAACTTCATCACCCGTTTCTCCCGCGTTTATACCCCGGCGGTCTGCGCCGTGGCCATCTTCCTGGCGGTGGGCGTGCCGCTGATCCGCATGGGGCTCATGCACGTGGAACCCATGTGGTCCGTCTGGATCGAGCGGGCCTTCATCCTGCTCGTCATCAGCTGCCCCTGCGCCCTGGTCATCTCGGTGCCGCTGACGTTCTTCGCCGGCATCGGCAGCGCCTCGGCCAACGGCGTTCTCGTCAAGGGCTCGAACTACCTGGAAGCGCTGTCCCACGTGGACACCGTTGTCTTCGACAAGACCGGCACGCTGACGAAGGGCGTCTTCGACGTCACGGCGGTCCATCCCTCCGTCATCGACCGGACGGAACTGCTGCACCTGACGGCGCACGTCGAACGCTACTCGAAGCATCCCATCGCCAACTCCCTGCGGGCCGCCTACCCCAACGAGGCCGACGACTGCCGGGTGGAAGAGGTCGAGGAAATCGCCGGCCACGGCATCCGCGCCCGGGTCAACGGCAAGACCGTCTGCGTCGGCAACGGCAAGATGATGGACGCCGTCGGCGCCGACTGGCATGAGTGCGAGGACGAGAAGATCGGCACCGTCATCCACGTGGCCATCGACGGCGAGTACGTGGGCCACGTGGTCATCTCCGACGTGGAAAAGCCCCACGCCAAAGAAGCCATCCGCCGCCTTTACGAGAGCGGCGTCAGGCAGACGGTCATGCTGACCGGCGACACCCGGACGGTGGCCGACGCCGTGGCCGGGGGCCTCGGCATCAACACGGTCTGCAGCGAGCTCCTGCCCGCCGACAAGGTGGACAAGGTGGAGGAACTGCTGACGGCGCACCGGAACAGCGAGGCGAAAGTCGCCTTCGTGGGCGACGGCATCAACGACGCCCCGGTGCTGTCCCGGGTGGACGTGGGCATCGCCATGGGGGCGCTGGGCTCCGATGCGGCCATCGAGGCGGCGGACGTGGTGCTGATGGACGACGACCCGCTGCAGATCAGCCTGGCCATGCGGATTGCCCGCAAGACCATCGCCATCGTCAAGCAGAACATCGTCATGGCGGTGGGCGTGAAGCTCGCCTGCCTGATTCTCGGCGCCATCGGCTACGCCAATATGTGGGGCGCCATCTTCGCCGACGTCGGCGTCATGGTCATCGCCGTGCTGAACGCCATGCGCGCCATGTATGTGGAAAAGGACGCGCCACCCGCCGTGGCGCCGACGGTCGGCGCCGTCGGGACGGTCGTCTGACGGCGGAAAACGGTTGGAACGTATGAGCAAAACAAGGGGCTGTCGCATTATGCGACAGCCCCTCGTTTTCGGTGCGTATCAATCGGATATTTCGACGTCCGGCGTTCCGGCTGTCCGCGGAGACGTTTGACCGGTGGCTTTCCCTGTCCGTCGCGCGCGACGTCCTTTGCCACGTCGTCGGTAACGGTTACGGTTCCGCTTCCTCGTACTTCATCGTACTGCCGACGCTGAAATGGAGGATGAGTTCCGGATTCTCCGGCAGCGGAATCCAGTAGCCGTAAGCGTCTTTTCCGAAGGGCCCCGGGTAGGTGATGCAGACGGGCGTTTTCGTGTCCGCCGCTTCGTTGCAGCGGCAGCCTTTGTGCTGCTCCGGCTTGCCGTAGGACGAGCATTTCGTCCCCACCCGGAAGCCGAAGGAGGCGCCTTTCTTGTTTACGGCGACGATTTCCCGGCTCTTCCTGATGAGCAGGATTAGCTCGGGAAAGCCGTCCCACATACAATGGAAGGCGCGGATGATTTCTTCGTCTGTCATGGCGCAACCGCTTCCTTTCTCATGGTTGGTTGAATCTGTCCTTCCCCTGGCTTGCAGCGCGGCCATTTCCGGCCGGCGGGGCGGTCATCGAATGGCGTCCTATTCCTTCCGGCGGAATACTTTCTTCGGCTGGCCGCAGATCGGACAGACGTAATCCTCCGGCTCGGCGTCGAGGTCGCCGACGTACTCGAAGCCGCAACAGCCGCAGACGTAGATGGTTTTCCCTTCCACGTCCAGCGCCTCGGGTTTGTACTTTTTCAGCAGTCCTTCCATCATTTCGCCGTGATGGCCTTCCTGCTTCGCGAAGATCTCCATTTCGCCGGCGGCTTCGGCGAGCCCCGCGGCGCGGAATTTGTCGGCCATTGCCTTGACGGTCGTTTCGCCGCGATACTCGGCGGCCATCACGCCCCGCACCAGCATCCAGAAGTCCTGTGGTACCATGGCGTTCAGCGTCGCGTAGAATCCCGCGTGGACCGCTTCCTGGTTCGCCGCTTCGATGAAGGTTTTCGACACGTCCTCCATGCCCTGCTCTTTCGCGAGGCGCGCCAGGGCGTAATACATCATCGTGCCGTTGGCCTCGGCTTTTGCCATCATTTCCGAAATCGGTTCCAGCGGTGTTCCCTTTGTTTGTCCGTACAAGCTCATGTGATGTCCCACCTTTCCTGAATATGAAATCCTGTTATTCTATCATAACCTAGTCACATGCCTTTTGGCAAATGTTTTTCAAGGGCGGCTACGGTCAGGGCGATTCGGTCACGGGCCCGGCGGCTACGGCGGCCGGAACGGCTACGGCGCCCGCGGCGGCTGCGAATTCAGCGGGAACGCAGAGACGGATGACGGCGCGCGAGGGGCTGCCGCAAGGAAACGAAGCGGGCGGCGCCCCTTTTGCACGGGAAGGGGAAAACGGGCGGCTGTCGTCGATAAAACCGTTTGCCGTCGGCAAAAAAGCTTGACAGGGAAAATGAATTCATGTTATTTTATCTTCGTAAATGAATTCCGTATGAAAACCGAATATGACGAAATCAGGTGTCGTCAGACTTAATAAGATAGCCGGTGAGAATCCGGCGCGGTCCCGCCTCTGTGACAGGGAGCGATCCGGCAGCGGTCACTGAGCATTGCTTGGGAAGACGCCGGGGAGCGATGAACTGGAGCCAGGAGAATTGCCTGATGGACGATCACTGTTTGACCTGCGAGCGACAGGAAGGCGGTTCTTTGGCGTCGATTTTTTGTGCTGTTTGGGGCTCTTTCCTCCGCCGGAGGGAAGGGCGTTTTTTGTCGCCGCGTTCCGCCGCCCCGCCTGTCGGCAGGCGTTTTTCGATAGAGAGGTGAGTTCCCATGCCACGGTTGCTTCGCGTTCTGCTTTCCTGCCTGTTGGCGATGTCGGCGATCGTTTCGCTGTGTTTCGCCGAGCTTCCCACGGTTCGGATCGGGTATTACGATTCCCCGATGTACCTCACGCGGAGCGCGACCGGCGACTATTCCGGCGTCATCTATGAGAGCATCGAGACCGCGATTTCCTATGCCGGGTACCGGACCGAATACGTTCCGCTGTCAACGGGGGAAGGGATGGCGGCTTTGCAGGCGGGCCGGATTGACGTGCTGGCCGGCGTCGTTTCGCGGGCGCCGCGTCAGGAGGAGGAATATGACCTGATGGACCGCGTCATTTCCTCGACGCCCGTGTATCTGGCACGTCCTTTCGACGGCGAGTCGTCGAAGGGAAAGCTGCGCGTCGGTTATCTGTCGCCGGTCTATGACGCGCTGGTGCAGTATTATCGCGCGAAGCCGGGAGATACCGACCTTTCGGGTTTCGAGATGATTCCCTATGATTCGGTCGAGCAGTTCCACCGCGATTTGCTGCGGGGCGCGGTGGACGCGTGTCTCGTCAGCGACTTCCAGCCCGACGAGAACATCGCCGTGGATCGCTTCCTTTTCCCCGCGAGTGTCTATCTGGCCGTCCGGCACGGGAACGACGCCCTGCGTGAGCGCATCGAGGCGGGCATCGAGAAGGCGCTGTCCATCGACCCGGATTTCCGGACCCAGGGTCTGGGGGGCAGCGTGGGCCGGCCGCTGGTGCTGAACCGCGACGAATACGAATACCTGCGCGCCCATCCCACGATCCAGATCGGTTTCTCGGGCAACCAGCCCCCGATCGTCTATTATGAAGGCGAGGAAACCAAAGGCGTGATCCCGGATATCCTCGCCATCATGGGCGATGACCTGGGCATCCGTTTCCAGCCGGTGCAGGAGAAAACCAACAAGCGGCTTCTGGAGCGGCTGGCCGCGGGCGAGATCGACATGGTGGCGCTCTTCGACAAGAATTTCAACCGGGCGCGGGAGGTCAACGCCAACATCACCTCGCCCTATCTCGTTACCGATTACATTCCCGTCCGGCGACGGTACGAGTCCCTGCCCGATCATCCGCGGGTCGCCTGCCCGCAGGGGCACGTATTCGTCAGCACCTACGTGCGGGGGCACTTCGCCCCGGAACAGATCGTATGGTGCGACACGTTTCCCCAGTGCTTCGAGGCCGTGAGCGACGGCCGGGCGGATATCCTTTTCGCCAAGGCCGGCACCGTTCACGAAGCGCTGGAATCGGGCCGGTACGCGAACCTTTTCACCACCGGGCAGAGCGTCGCTTCGCAGCGCCTCGTGATGGCGGTCAGCGAAAGCGTCGATCCCCTGCTCCTCGGCATCCTCAACAAGGAAATCGCCCATCTTGAACGGACGCAGATCGAGACCATCCGCAGCCAGTACATGACCGACATTCATGCCCGCAGAAGCTGGCGGGCCTACGTTTACGAGAATCCCTTCACCGCCATCAGCGTGGCGCTTCTGCTGGCCCTCGCGATCGCCGGCGTGGCCCTCTATATCCTGCGCTCCCGCCGGGAATCAGCGAAGCAGCTTTTCGACGCCGCCTATCTGAACCCTTTCACCGGCACCCATACAATGACCTGGTTCGAGCGGTTCGTACCGGGGCTCATCCAGAAGAAGCTCAAAAAGGAAAAGCAGGCGGGCCGTCTCTATCTGATGAATCTTCAGGCGCACCGGTTTGACCTGCTGAAGGCGGCCTACGACCCGCGGTTCCTCTTCTCGGGCATCGCCCATCTCATCAAAGAAATCCGCCGGAAGAATGACTGGCTGATTTATGACTCCATCAGCTCCGAGCTGTCGCAGATGTGTTTCCTCTTTCGGCAGCCGGACAACATGACGCTGCAGGAGGCGGCGGAGAAGATCATGGAGGACGCCTCGGAGATCCGGGGCGACAACGTCTCCATCCACATGAGCTGCTACGCGGGCATCTGCGACGTTCCCCGGGAGGGCGACATCAATCTGCCGCAGCTGATGACGAACGCCGCCATCGCCTGCAACGAAGCCCCCGCCAACGGCGAGCGGATCGGCCTCTACGATCAGACGCTGCAGGAGCGGCGGGTATTGGAAAAGAAGATCGAGGACCTGATGTACAAGGCGCTGGAGGAGGAGGAATTCCAGGTCTGGCTCCAGCCGAAATACGATATCCGCACCCACCGCGTCATCGGCGCCGAGGCTCTGGTTCGCTGGCAGAGCCCGGAGATGGGGTTCCTGATGCCGTACCAGTTCATTGACCTCTTCGAGAAGAACGGCTTCATCATCCCCTTCGACTACTACATGCTGGAGCATGTCTGCCGCCTGCAGAAGGAATACGACAGGCAGGGACTCCCGGTCGTGCCCATCGCCGTGAACCAGTCGGGGCTTCACATGCGCGAGAGCGCCTATGTGAAGCGCATGGGCGAGATACGGTCCCTCTATCCCCTGTCGCGGGGGGCGGTGGAGCTGGAGCTGACGGAGACGGCCTTCATCGACTACGATACGAAGACGGAAGGCATGGACGCCCCCGCGGTGGTGGCAGCGCTCCGGGAGATGGGCTACGCCATCGCCATGGACGATTTCTGCACCGGGTACTCCTCCATCTCCATGCTGCAACGGCTGCCGATGGACATCATGAAGATCGACCGGGCGATGCTCGTCGCCTCCGAGAACTCGCCGCGGGGCCAGAAAATCCTCCGGAACGTGGTGAACTTCGGCCAGAGCCTCGATATGCTGGTGCTTTGCGAAGGCATTGAGACCGAAGCGCAGGAGCAGCTGCTGCTGGAAAACGGCTGCACCTACGGGCAGGGCTTCCTCTTCGCGCGCCCCATGCCAAGCGAGAAATACGACGCCTTCCGCCGCGCCCACGAGCCCGCGTAACCGCCGCGTCGCCGAATGACAGCGCAGCC
>JAEEGN010000303.1 GCA_016280345.1 Selenomonadaceae bacterium
AAGCCGGGAAATCATCCGCACCCTTTTCGGCAGGGAAGGCATGTGGGCGGTGGTGCTGAAGGAGACCGCGGAACCCATTGGGTGTGTCGGCTACCTCCCAGCATCTGCCGCGAATCTGGAAATCAGAGGCGACGACTGCGAGGTGGGCTACTGGATCGGCCGCCCGTTTTGGGGCAAAGGCATTTGCACCGAAGCGCTACGGCTGGTCGTCGAGCATTGCTTCCTGGTGAAAGGGGTCCAGGCCCTGTGGGCCGGCTATTTCCCCGACAACCCCGCTTCCGTCAGGGTACAGGAGAAATGCGGCTTTGTGGCTACCGGCGAGGAAACGGTGTGCCCGAAGCTCAAAGTGGGGGCGGATCGCAAGGTTCGAGTGATGAAACTGGAAAAGGTGGCTTGGCTCGGCGGCGGAATACATGCTGGTCGTGAACTATTTTTTCGATGATAGCAGGAATGAAGGAAGATGATGGGAGGGCTTTTGTTATGAAGACCATGATTGGATGCTGCGGACTGGACTGCGAGAAATGCGACGCCTATCTGGCGACGATTCGCGACGACGACGCCCTGCGGGAAAAGACGGCAAAGCTGTGGAGCGAGATGAACCATTTCGAGATCAGGCCGGAATGGATCAACTGCGAGGGCTGCCGCGCCGACGGCGTGAAAACCTTCTTCTGCAGCAACCAGTGCGAGATCCGCAAGTGCGCGTTGGGCAAGGGGTTTGCCACCTGCGGCGAATGTCCGGAAATGGCTGGCTGCAAAACCGTGAAAGCCATCCATGACCACAGCGAGGACGCCGCCAGGAACCTGAAAGCGTAATGACCGGACGGTAGCCGATGAGGTTCCCGGACCGGTTGTCGAAGGCGATGCGAAGGAGCGAATAAAGCATGAAGATTCTTGTATTCAACGGCAGCCCCAAGGGGGAAAAGAGCGACACCCTGCACATCACGCGGACGTTCCTCGACGGCATGAACGACGCGGCTCCGCAGGAAGTGCGTATCGTTTCCGTCATCGACAGGCACATCGAATACTGCACCGGCTGCTTTTCCTGCAAGCGCAACGGCGGGACCTGCGTCCACGACGACGACGTGCGGGAAATCCTGGGCGAGATCCTGGCCAGTGACCTGCTGCTGTTCAGCTTCCCGTTACACAGCTACGGGATGCCGGCGCCGCTGAAGGCCCTTGTCGATCGCCTGCTGCCCCTGTCCGGCATGGCGATGAAGAAAGTGGGGGAACGGTACGAGCACGTAGGCCAGGCGGATTTCTCCCGCTTGCGCTACCTGATGATTTGCGGCTGCGGGTTTCCCAACAGTCGGCAGAACTTCGAGCCGGCGGTGCAGGCGTTCCGGCTGATGTTCCCGAACCATCATACCGTTCTCACGGTGCCCGAAAGCCCAATGTTCAACGCGCCGGAGGCGGCGCCGGTGACCGGGCCGCGGCTCGCGCTGGTGCGGCGGGCCGGAAAGCAGTACGCGGAGCACGGCGCCATCGACGAGGCGTTGCTGGCCGAGATCGGCACGCCGATGATTCCCGAGGAGACATACGCGGCCATCGTCAACGGAAATTGTGAACAGAAAGGATCGGATTGAGGATGAAAACCATTGGATTGCTGGGCGGCATGAGCTGGGAAAGCACCGTCCTTTACTATGAGCTGCTGAACAAGGAGATTGCCGGGCAACTAGGGGGGTTCCACAGTGCTAAGATATGGATGTACAACGTGGACTTCGCCGAGCTGGAGGAGAACATGTCGCAGGGCAACTGGGCGGGGAACGCCGCCATCCTGTCCGACGCGGCGCAGCGGTTGGAAAGCGCCGGCGCCGATTTCATCGTCATCGCCACCAACACGATGCATAAGCTGGTTCCCGAAATCGAGAAGCATATCCGCATCCCCATCCTGCACATCGCCGACGCGGCGGCGGACCGCGTCCGGAAAGACGGGATTCGTCGCGTCGGATTCCTGGGTACCCGGTTCACGATGACCCAGGATTTCGTCATCGGCCGCCTCAAAGCCGCGGGGTTGGAAGTTTTCGTTCCCGACGAAAGCGACATCAAGCGCGTGGACGACATCATCTTCCGGGAACTGTGCCTGGGAAAAGTCCGGGATGCCTCCCGGGAGGAATACCAAAGGATCATTTCCTATATGAAGGACCGGGGGGCCGAAGGCGTCATCCTGGGCTGTACGGAAATCGGCATGCTGGTCGGCGAAAAGGACAGCCCGGTTCCGGTCTATGACACGACGGTCATCCATGCCCAGGCGGCGGCCCGCCGCGCGATTGAAGGTTGAATGAGCGCCCAAGGAAAAATCCCCGAATGCCCATGACCGGGTATTCGGGGATTTTTGGCGTTGCTGATGGGAACTGTGAAGTGCCTGCCCGTGTGCCGTCTAGGCATGACTGTCGGCGAAGGCGAAATAATCCTTGGCGGGCATGGGCTTGGCGAAGAGATAACCCTGGGCGTAGAAGCAGCCGCTTTCCAGCAACAGCGCTTCCTGCGCCTCGGTCTCGACGCCTTCGCAGAGTACCTGCATGTGGAGGCTCTCGCCCAGGGCGACGACCTGATGCAGGATACTCTTGCCGCGGCTGGAGGCTTCCGCCGCCAGCAGCATGGCCCGGTCGATTTTCATGACGTCCATGTCCAAATGTTGCAACATGGCGATGGAGGAATAGCCGGTGCAGAAGTCGTCCATGGAAATGGTGAAGCCCATCTTCTTGATGGCGGCAATGATGGCGGCCGAGTTCTCGCGTCCCTCCTGGGTATCGAAGTCCACGAAGGCCGTCTCGGTGATTTCCAGGTCAATGGTACCGGGCGGGAGCTGGTAGCGATCCACGATTTTCTGCAGCCGGTCCAGATAGCCCGGCTCCCGGATGTGGAGCCCCGATTGGTTAATGGAAAGCGGCACTACGGGCAGGCCCTGGTCGAGGCGCTGGCGCTGCATCCGGCAGACCGTTTCCAGGATATGGTAGTCGAACTCCAGGATGAAGCCGTTTTTCTCGAACAGGGTGATGAAGAGCCCCGGCATCACGAAGCCCAGCTTCGGGCTCTGCCAGCGGGTCAGGGATTCGGCGCCGACAATCTTGTGGGTGCGGAGGTCGTACTTCGGCTGGAGCCAGACCTGGAACTCGCCGTCCCGCAGCGCTTGCCGCATGTGGCTTTCGATTTCTTTCTGCTGCAGGCGCTTCTTCTGCAGTTTCTCGTCGTAAATACCGATGTTCTCGCCGTTTTCCATGGCCTCCATCTGGGCGGTGTCGGCGTCCGCCATCAGGCGGATGATGTCCGGCTCCTCGTCCGCCGGAATGGCCCGGAGGCCGAAGTTGTACTCCATGCGGACCGAGTAGCCCCGGCTCTGCAGGAGTGCCGTATCGGCGGCGAACTTCTCGGCGGCGTCCCGGAGCGTCATGCCGTGATCCAGGTAGCCGAGGACGTAGAGGTGGGTGAATACGGAGGAAATGCCGTCGGCCAGGATCCAGGCGTTCTCAGCGCGGGCGTGCTCGACGAGCTGGCGGATGCCATCCGCTACCGCTTCCTGGTCCAGGGAGGCTTTCAAGAGGTCGATCCGTCGGGTACTCAGAACCATGATGAAGAGTCGCCCGGCCATCCGGTCCTTCGCCCGCTTCCTGATAATGCGGGGTGCCTCCCGCTCGAACCAGAGGACGTTCGTGAGACCGTTGAGCTGGTTGTGATAGGCGAGGCGGTAAATCTCCTTCGCCGATTGCTGACGGAGCCGCATTACGTAGAGCAGGCCACCGATGATCGCGAACAGGACGGCCGCTACCACCGCGATGGACTCCCAGGGATGGTTTGCGATGTAGGCCATGAGGCTGCGGTTCTGCTCACCCTCAAAGGTGTGACGGGTGACGATTTCGTCGATCCGGGCCTCACCCAGGTGACGGATTTCCTTGTCCAGCAGCCGGATGAGCCGGGGATCGGCCTGCTGGCTCACCGCGAAGGAAATCATGTGGGAGAAGGCCACGTTGCCGTTGGTGAAAAGGTTCAGATACGAACCCTGCTCGATGTCGTGCTGGACGGTGATTGCCTTGAGGAACGTCACGTCGGCGCGACCGCCGTTCACCGCTTCCATGCACTCCCTGACGGTATCGTAGTAGCGGAGGTTCTCGGCCGGGTAGCGTTTGGCGATGAATTCGTGCGTGTAGAAGTGGCTCCGCACGCAGGCGACGATGGGAGAATCCCCCAGTGGCCGGTCGCGCCGCATGACCGGCACGTAGTTCAGCGTGAGGTATGGCTGGCTCAGGGAAGCGTTGTTCTCCTGCCCCCAGTTGTAATTCGAGAAGTAATCGGCTACAATATCGATCTCGCCGCTCTTCAGATGATCCAGCACTTCACCGCTGTTCGCCGCTTCCCGGAACTGGAAGGAAAGGCCCAGATCCTTCGCCATGAGCTCCGCAATCTCGGCAATGATGCCCTTGGGCTTCCCGTCCTCGAAATACGAGAACGGCTTCTGTCCCGGCGACAGGGTGACGGTGACCGTGGGGTTGTTCTTGATGAAAGCCTTTTCGTCCGAAGTCAGCAGCAACGGCGTTCCGTTGTTGAAATACTTCAGATAGAGTTGCTCGCGGATCTGCGGATTGATGAGCAGGAGGTCCTCCACCGCCCGGTCGAACCGCTTCCGGAGTTCCGTGTCCCGCGCCCGCATGGCGATGGCGAAGCGTCCGTTGAAGAGATGGGCAACCATCGGGTTCGGGTTCCGGTGATAGACGACGCCGTCCACGTAACCATCCAGCTCGCCCTTCATCGTCTTCATCACGATGCTGGTGGGATTGTCAAAAGGAATGAGATCGTAATCGCGCCCTTGCTCAAAGCCGTAATGCCGGAGGGAAGAAACGATCTCACCGGCGGGGTAGATGTTGGGCGGGAAACCCAGGCGCAACGGCCCGTCGCCGTCCAGGGACTTTTCCGGGCGCAGGATCAGGCCGATGGGCGCGTAGATGATCGCGTGGCGGCTCTTGACGATTTCGGGATTCGGATGCTCGATATCCGGCAGGACGGCGATCATGTCGATTTCGCCGTGCAGCAGGCGCTCGACTGATTCCGTCGGCGTGCCCGGCACGAATTTCAGACGGAAGCCGCTGTAGTTGGCCACCGACTGCAGATAGTCATAGATATAGCCGCGGAAATAGCCGTCCGGTCCCTGCGAAATGTAATCGGGGACGTCCATGTAGCCGACATGGAGCAACGGCCGGTCCTGTGCCGCCGACAGGGAGGCGGGAACGAGCAGGACCAGCAGGAGCCAGGCGACGAACGCGGAGCGGAGATGTCTCATGATGAGCCCTCCTCGGAAAATGAAACCGATTGCCGACAGGAAGTCAGACACGACCAGGACTTCCTGACATTTATTTGGGAAAAAAGTCGTTCATTATTCGACCCAGGTGACATTTAATATGAATATATTCGACGTGAAACGGCGTATTCCTGCCGACAAAAGTCATGGAAAGTGATTCGTTTTTCCCCTGCCGGGGTGTGGGGATTTTCTGAACGTGCCTTTGGACTTTCTGCGGGAAAAATGATATAATGAAGAAGTTTCTGGATTGATTATTTTCCGTTCGCAGCAGGAAGGGGCCCGGCCCCTTCGATTTGAGGTGAGTTTTTTGGATTCTGGGAAAGACAAGATCGTACCGGTGAATATTTCCGAGGTCATGTCCACGTCGTACATCGACTACGCCATGAGCGTCATCGTCGCCCGGGCGTTGCCGGACGTGCGGGACGGCCTCAAGCCGGTGCACCGCCGCATCCTCTACGCCATGCAGGAGGCGGGCATGGGGCCGACAAAGCCTTACAAGAAATCGGCCCGCATCGTCGGTGAAGTCCTCGGTAAATACCACCCCCACGGTGACAGTTCCGTCTATGACGCCATCGTGCGCATGGCGCAGGACTTCTCTATCCGCTACCCGCTGGCTGACGGTCACGGCAACTTCGGCTCGGTGGACGGCGACCCGGCGGCAGCCATGCGCTACACCGAGGTCCGCATGTCGAGAGTCTCCGAGCTCATGCTCCAGGACATTGAGAAAGACACCGTGGACTTCGTGCCCAACTACGACGAATCGCTGAAGGAACCGCAGGTATTGCCGGCGAAGTTCCCGCAACTCCTTGTCAACGGCTCCGCCGGCATCGCCGTGGGCATGGCGACGAACATCCCGCCCCACAACATGCGCGAGGTCATCGACGGCGTCCTGATGCTCATCGACAACCCCGAGACCACGGTGGACGAGCTGATGACCGTCATCAAGGGGCCGGACTTCCCCACCGGCGGGCAGATCCTCGGCCTCGAAGGCATCAAGAGCGCCTACCGCACCGGCCGCGGCGTCGTCCTCATGCGGGCTGAGGCCCACATCGAGACGATGGCCAGCGGCAAGGCCCAGATCATCGTTACTGAGCTTCCCTACCAGGTCAACAAGGCCCGGCTCATCGAGAAAATCGCCGAGCTGGTGCGGGACAAGCACATCGAGGGCATCACGGCCCTCCGCGACGAGTCTGACCGCAGCGGCATGCGCATCGTCATGGAGCTGCGGCGCGATGCCAACGCCAACGTGATCCTGAACCAGCTCTACAAGCACACCCAGATGCAGGACAGCTTCGGCGTCATCATGCTGGCCCTGGTGGACGGCCGGCCCCGGGTGCTGAACCTCAAGGAAGTCCTGCATTACTACGTCGAGCACCAGAAAGACGTCATCACCCGGCGCACCCGCTTCGAGCTGGCGAAAGCCGAGGCCCGTGCCCATATCCTGGAAGGCTTGAACATCGCCCTCGACCATCTGGACGCCGTCATCACCACCATCCGCAGTTCCCGTACCGCCGACATCGCCCGCGAGGCCCTGATGACGGGCTTCTCCCTCTCCGAGAAGCAGGCCCAGGCCATCCTCGACCTCCGGCTCCAGCGGCTGACCGGTCTCGAGCGGGAAAAGATCGAGGAGGAGTACCAGGAGGTTTTGAAGAACATCGAATACCTGAAATCCGTCCTGGCCGACGAAGCGAAAATCTTCGGCATCATCCGCGACGAGCTCACCAAAGTCAAGGAACAGTTCGGCGACGAGCGCCGTACCCGCATCACCATCGACAGCTCCGAGATGGCGGTGGAGGATCTCATCGCCGAGGAGGACATTGTCGTCACCCTGACCCACGGCGGCTACGTCAAGCGCATCCCGCTGGCCACCTACCGCAACCAGAAGCGCGGCGGCCGCGGCGTCACCGGCATGGGCACGAAGGAGACCGACTTCGTCGAGAACCTTCTGATCACCACGACGCATCACACCATCCTGTTCTTCACCAACCGCGGCCTGGTTTACCGGCTCAAGGGCTACGACATCCCCGAATCGGCCCGGCAGGCGAAGGGTACGGCCATCGTAAATCTCCTGCCATTGTCCGGCGGCGAGACCATCACGGCCGTCATTCCCGTCAAGGAATTCCGCGAGGACCGTTACCTCTTCATGGCCACCCGCCGGGGCACCGTCAAGAAGACGATCCTGAAGGAGTTTGATACCGTTCGGAAGGGCGGCCTCATTGCCCTGTCCCTCGACGAGGAGGACGACCTCATCGGCGTGAAGTTCACCGACGGCGAACGGCGCATTGTCCTGGGCACCCGGGACGGCATCGCCATCGTCTTCGAGGAGCGCGACGTTCGTGTCATGGGCCGTCAGGCCCGGGGCGTCTTCGGCATCCGCCTCAGCGACATGGACGAAGTCGTGGGCATGGACACGTTGCAGGAAGACAGCCAGATTCTCACCGTCAGCGAGGAAGGCTACGGCAAGCGCACCGAGATTTCGGAATACCGCGTCCAGCAGCGCGGCGGCAAGGGCATCATCAACATGAAGGTCACGGAAAAGACCGGCGCCATCGTCGGCCTGAAAGTCGTTCGCCCCGGTCAGGAGCTCATGCTCATCACCTCCGGCGGCATCGTCATACGTACCAATATCGATGAGGTCTCCGTCATCAGCCGCAATACCCAGGGCGTCAAGGTCATCAAGACCGACGCCGGCGACCGCGTCGCCTCCCTGGCCGTCATGGAACAGAAAAGCGAATGATTGCGCCGAAAAGCGCGAAGAAAAGGCTGCCGCCTCTTGCGGCGGCCTTTTCTTCGCTTCACCGGGGAGCGCGTTGCCCTGCGCCGCGACAGCGTTTGCGGCAGGCCCGGGAGAAGCGGAGCTGGCCAGAATCGGGCGTGATTTCACAAAGGGACTATCGCATGTAAACGAAACCTGCGACAGCCCCTTCTTTGGCGCGACAAATCAAAAAGGACAGCCGGCCATTGCGCTGACTGTCCTTCTGAATCTCATGCAAAATATAGGACGATTCTTGCATGAAGTTGTGTGCGTCATGGTGGAGACGAAGAGGATTGAACTCTCGACCTCTCGGATGCGAACCGAACGCTCTCCCAGCTGAGCTACGTCCCCACTTGTCTTTAGACAAAGAATAGTATAGCGCAGATGGAGGAAAAAAGCAAGGGGGTGGGCGGATTTTTTTTTGCCGGCAGGGAAATGTGAATATTTTTGAGGAAAAATATTTTTTTAGCAGGATTTTCCGGGTCCGGCGTATAATATTTCCTGTATGGAATCACGGGAGGAAGGCCGGAGGAACGGAAAGCGGCTCCCGGCGCTTTCCGCGGAGCCGGCGCCATTTTTCGGCTGCCGAAAGGAAATTGTTTCATTTTTTTGACGAGTTTCCTTTCCTATTGTATAATTTCAGTAAGGGAATCGACCGGCCGGAAACGAGACGGACAGGCCGTCCGGACGGCGGAGAACAAGGGGGTAGAAAAGTGGACAAGAGAGAAAGCATGTGGGAGGCTTACCTTAGGAGGGGCCTGAGCCGCCGGAGCTTCCTCAAGGGCTGCGTGGCACTGACATCACTGATGGGACTGAGCACGGACATGGTCTCGAAGGTGGTGGAGGCGGCGGAGACGAAGCCGTTGCCGGTCGTGATCTGGCTCCACGGCCACGAATGCACGGGCTGCGATGAGTCGTTCATCCGCTCGGCGTCGCCGCTGGCTTCGGACCTGGTGCTGACGAACATCGCGCTGGAATACGATCACCTCCTGAGTGCCGGGCAGGGCGAGCCCTTCGAGCACCATCTCGAGGCGACGGTGCAGAAATACTGGGGCCAGTACATCCTGGCTGTGGAGGGCGCGGTGGCGACCAGCGACAACGGCATCTACTGCATGTCGGGCGGCAAGCCCTTCGTCGATACGTTGCAGCGGGTGGCGAAGGGGGCGGCGGCCATCATCGCCTACGGGACCTGCGCCGTGTCCGGCGGCATCCAGGCGGCGAAGCCGAACCCGACGGGATCGGGCGGCGTATCCCACTATGTGGGAACGAAGCAGGTCATCAACGTACCGGGATGTCCGCCGATTCCCGAGGTCATGACGGGCGTGGTCATGCACGTGGCGCTGTTCGGCAAGCTGCCGACGCTGGACTCGGAGAACCGGCCGCGTCAGTTCTACGGCAACCGCATCCACGACACCTGTTACCGCCGGCCGTTCTTCGATGCCGGGATGTTCGCCGACCGATACGACGACGCCGGGGCGAAGGCGGGCTGGTGTCTGTACCGGCTGGGCTGCCGTGGCCCGGAGACTTACAATTCCTGCGGCAACCTGCGGTGGTACCAGGGTATGTCGTATCCAATCCAGTCGGGCGCGGCCTGCATCGGTTGTTCGAATGCCCATTTCTGGGACGAGGGGATGTCGTTCTCGGACCGGCTGCCGAAGTACGGCCCGCTGGGTGACATCGACACCATCGGCGTAGCGGCGGCGATAGCGACGACGGCCGGCGTGGCCATCCACGGCGCGGCCAGCGTCATCCAGAGGCAGAAGCGCGAGGAAGAAGAAGCGAGAGAGCAGGGGGAGCATAAATGAAACATATCGTGGTTGACCCGGTAACTCGTATCGAAGGCCACCTGCGCGTCGAGGCCCAGGTGGACGAAGGCTCCGGCAAGGTGCAGGACGCCCTTTCCAGCGGCACTGCCTGGCGCGGTCTGGAGCTCATCATGGACGGGCGCGATCCCCGCGACGCCTGGGCGTATATCCAGCGCATCTGCGGCGTCTGCACGACGGCCCACGCCCTGGCCAGCGTCCGGGCGGTAGAGGACGCGCTGGGCATCAAGATCCCGAAGAACGCGAATTACATCCGCAATATCATGGCGGCGTCGCTGACGGTGCAGGACCATATCGTCCATTTCTACCACCTGCACGCCCTTGACTGGGTGAGTCCGGTGGCGGCGCTGGCGGCGAATCCTGAGGCGACGGCGAATCTGCAGAACCAGGTTCTGGCGGGCTACACGGTGCCGCTTCACGGCCCGACGGCCATGGAGACGGAGGCCTTCACGCGCGACCTGCCGAAGGCGACGCCGGCTTATTTCCGCAACCTGCAGGCGAAGGTCAAGAAGATCGTGGACAGCGGTCAGCTGGGCATTTTCTCCGCCCAGTGGTGGGATCATCCCGATTACAACCTGCTGCCGCCCGAGGTTCATCTGATGGCGGTGGCCCACTATATTGAGATGCTGGACAAGCAGCGCGACCTGGTGACGCCCCACGTCATTTTCGGCGGCAAGAACCCGCACCCGCATTACGTAGTCGGCGGCATGCCCTGTTCGATTTCGCAGAACGACGGCAACGCGCCGGTGAATACGGCCCGCCTGGCCATCGTGGACAAGGCCGTCAATCTGGCGCGGGCCCTGGTCAATACCTACTATGTGCCGGATCTTCTGGCCATCGGCGCCATCTACGTCAAGGCCGGCTACACCGACGGCGGCGGCCTCGCCAAGACGCGGGTGCTGGGCTTCGGCGCTTATCCGATGGATACCTTCTCCGGCACCGCCAACGGCGATTTCTTCCAGCGCCTGCTGATCCGTTGCAACGGCGTGGTGGAGAATTTCGCGTCCGGCCCGGCGAAAGCGAAGTTCACTGAGCTCAAGGCCGAGGATCTGGCGAATCCCGACGTCTTCGGCGAGAGCGTCGTCCACGCCTGGTATGAGTACGATTCCAAGAACGGCGACGCCAAGGCCATCCATCCCTGGGACGGCCAGACGAAGCCGAAGTACACCGCCCCCAAGACGGGAACGCCGACCGACTGGAAGGAACTCGACGAGAAGGGCAAGTATTCGTGGCTCAAGACGCCGCTCTGGCGCGGCAAGCAGTGCGAGGTCGGCCCGCTGGCCCGCTACATCATCATCTACACCCGGGCGAAGCAGAACCTGTTGCCGGACATGACCTGGGCCGAGAAGATGATGGTGGACCAGGTGGACGCCGTCTCCAAGGTGCTGAACCTGCCGCCCGAGGTCTGGCTGCCGACGATGGTGGGGCGCACCGCCGCCCGCTGTCTCGACGCCCAGCTCAACGCCGAGATCAGCCGCTTCTTCTTCGACCAGCTCATCGCCAACCTCAAGACCGGCGACAATCAGGTGGCCAACATGGAGAAATGGGACCCCTCTACCTGGCCGTCCAAGGCCAAGGGCGTCGGGCTCTACGAGGCGCCCCGCGGCGCTCTGAGCCACTGGATTCAGATCGACGGCGGCAAGACCGCCAACTATCAGTGCATCGTGCCCACCACCTGGAACGCCTGCCCGCGTGACGACAAGGCCGGTCACGGCGCTTACGAGCTGGCGATGATGGACACCAGGGTCAAGCAGCCGGACAAGCCGCTGGAGATCGTGAAGGTCATCCGCTCCTTCGACCCCTGCATGGCCTGCGCGACGCACCTTTACAACACCGAGGGCGAGACGCTCTGCGTCTCCACCACCGATCCCTATGCCCGTGCGTAAGGAGGGAGAGCCATGCAGACTGTACCACGGCGGATATACTATCTGTTCAGCCCGTTCCTGCGAATCTTTCACTGGGTAATGGTCGATACCATCATCGTGATGTTCCTGACGGGTATCCTGATCGGCAAGCCGCCCGAGATCATGAACCTGGAGCCGGCGCAGACGATGCTCCTGATCGACATCATCCGCAAGCTCCACTTCCTGGCGGCATTCATCTTCTGCGCCTCGCTGATCCTGCGCGTCTATGGCTTCATCATTAACCGCGGCGACCGGGTGTTCCCTCGCTTCTGGGAAGGCCATTTCTATGCTGAGACGGTGGACGTGGCCCTGCACTACCGGCTGCTGAAGAAGCCGCACAAGTGCTACCTGCGGAACCCGCTGGCCCGGATGTCGTACGCCTTCCTCTACGTGCTGGTCACCATCGAGATCTTCACCGGCTTCGCCATGTACGCCATGACGAATCCCTTCGGCATCGGCGGCACCCTGTTCGGCTGGGTGAACGTGGTCCTCGGCGGTGAGATGATGACGCATCTCGTCCACCACTACGTCGCCTGGGGTATCATCCTCTTCGCCACCGGCCACCTCTACATGGTGACCCGGGCCGAATTCATGGAGGGCGAGAGCGAAGTCTCCAGCATGTTCGCCGGCAGCAAGATCCTCGTCCACGAGCCGGTGGACGCCAACGAGGTCCTGGAACCGGACAAGGTTTGATATGATACGGGGGCGCTTACGCCCCGGAAAGACAGGAGGGAAATACCATGTGCCAGGAATGCGGCTGCGGCCAGACGGGCGGCAACACCCGCCTGCAGTTCATCGCCAGCGGCTATACCGACAACAACGCGGGGACGGTGGAGAAATCGCTGCTGGGGATGCCCGGCGTGATGTACGTCCATATCCACACCCACGATGGCGAGACAACCATCGACTACAACCCGAAGAAGACGAAGCTCACCGAGATCATGAAGGTCTTCACCGACAACGGCCTTGAAGCCGCCCTGTGATTCGGCGAAGCGAAAGAAGCCAGCAAAAAAACGCCGGCATCCGCGGATGTCGGCGTTTTTTTCTGCTTTTGTCGGCGAAATCTTAAAGGCGAAAAGATCAGAAATACATATTGAGCAGGTTTCCGGCGTTGATGTAGTTCATCTGCGCCGTCATGGCCCGGCCGGAATAGAGGGCCTTCGTCGTCTCGGCGTCGCTGCCCATCATCTGGTTGACCGTCGGGAACAGCTTGTCCTTCTGGCTTTCGGCGAAATCCACTTTCGACGCGGCGCGGTCGGCGAGACCGTTCTTGCCGAGGGCGCTCTCCACCTCGTCCGGTGACTCCTTCAGCGCCTTCGTCAGCCGCCCGGTATCAACGCTGAGCTTGCCGGTGGAGGCGTTCACTGATACGCCGATGGAGGACAGCGACTGATTGAAATACTTCGTATCCCTGAAGGAATCCGCCAGGGACTGGACGCGCCCCGAAACCTCGGAATTGGCGGAGAGGAAACCCGTGGCCGTGTTGTACTTGTCGGCGAAGTCCGTCACCAAATCCACGACGGCTTTCGCGTTGGCAGCCGTCTCCTCGTCGTCCTTTCCGGTCACGTTGAAATCTGTCGACTTCAGAGCGTCCGCCGCCTTCGAGAGGGCGCTCATGTCGGAACTGAACTCGGTGTTGAACTTCTGCTTCGTGGCGTCGTACTCCTTCAGCAGGCCGGTGTACTCCGCGCTGCTGTTGAAGACGGATGCCAGCGACGAAACCTGGCTGTTCTGCGTCGTCGCTCCCTGCCCAAAGGAAACGCCCCGCGCCGTCAGATTGTAAAGAGTCGTTGTCTGGGCTGCCATCGCGCTGATCGTTGCCATGATGATGATCTCCTTCCGTGGTTGAATAGGAAACGTTTTTATGATTTCATTATCGTATAGCGGGGCCGTTTTGTAAAGTCCCATTTTGCCTTCGCCGCGGCGATGAGGAAAAAATGACGGGAAACAATTGCGGGAAGGGAGAATGATTGGTAAAATAGAGGGAAGACTTTGACATCAGGCGGACGGGGCTTTTCGCTCCGGCGCCGCCAGGGCACGGAGGGGGCTTCGTTTTGCGTTTGCGGAGAAAGCCGTGGATCGAGACGGCAATCCATGAATATGATTCCTTTGTCTATCCCAAGGATCGGCCGCCCGGTGAGGCGGAGCGGGGGCGCTGGCACGAGATCTTCGGCCGCCGGGCGCCGCTCTATGTCGAGCTCGGCACCGGCAAGGGGGATTTCATAAGCCAGATCGCGGCCCGGGAGCCGCAGCACGATTTCATCGGCATTGAGGCCGAGCAGGAGGTTCTCTACCGGGCGGCGGTGAAGGTCGCGGCCCTGGCCCTTACCAACGTGCGCCTGCTGGTCTTCGATATCAAGAATCTGGCGGAACTTTTTGAGCCGGGGGAGATTGACGGCCTCTACCTGAACTTCTGCGATCCCTGGCCGAAAAAGCGGCACCTCAAGCGGCGGCTGACCTACCGGGAATTCCTGGCGACCTACCGTTCCCTGCTGAAGCCCAGGGGCAAGCTCTGGTTCAAGACCGACAACCGCCCGCTGTTCGAGTTCTCCCTCGAGGAATTCGCCGCTGCCGGCCTTGCCGTCGCCGATGTGTCCTACGACCTCCACGCCGAGGCCCGGCCGGACAACATCGAGACCGAGTACGAGCGCAAGTTCAGCGGCTTTGGCGAGAAAATCCACCGCTGCGAGGTGACCTTTCCATGACGATTGCGCCCGACGAGCTGGTGACCAAGCGAAAGTTCTGGATGAACGACTGCGAGGCCGTGCTGGGCATCACCCTGCTGCTCGTCATCATCGGCACCCTCAATATCTTCAGCTCCAGCTTCGTGCTGGCGGAGACGAACTTCGGCACTCCGT
>JAEEGN010000304.1 GCA_016280345.1 Selenomonadaceae bacterium
AGAAAAAAACACCCGGAAAGGACGAAACGGAGGGAATCATCATGGGAAACAAGGAGTGGGCGAAACGGTTACGGAAGGCGCTGGCAGCGGGACTTGCCGGTATGTCTCTGGTGTTCCTGCCGGCCGCGCCGGTTGCGCAGGCAAATATCTGGACCGACGTCATCGGCGGTGTCATCGGAACTTCGGCTGTGTACAACTACACGTTGAAAAGCCTTTTGGCCATGGGGAATGATCCCAACCAGCAGAAGAAGCTCCTCGACACCGACATGAAGGAGCGCGGCGAGGACACGGAGGCGCAGGACAATGAACTGGTGGACAGCGTCATGCGTCAGCTCATCGGGCAGGGCGATTATGCTATGGAGTCGAATTCGCTGCCCTTCCGGTGGCGCGTCAACAATGACGATTCCTTCAACGCCTCCTGCTCGGCCATGGATTACGTCAGCGTGAACAAGGGCATTCTTAAGGCCCTCAACTACAACCGGGACGAGCTGGCCGGCGTCCTTGCCCATGAACTCATCCACGGCCTCCATCAGCATGTGGCTTATGATGGAGCAAAATCGCTGGCGACGCAGTTTGGGGCGGCGCTCCTTCTCAGGGAGAACAGCGGGATCCTGGAGGGTCTTCTGGCGGGCATTCTCCTGAATTACCATCAGGCGAAGAACATCTCCGTCCCCTCGGAGAACGACGCCGACCGCGCCGGCTTCTACCTCATGGCCAGTGCCGGCTTCAATCCCGGCGGTTTCCCGGCGATGGTCTGCAAGATGCCGGACAGCCCCGGCGAGAACATCCTTTATCCCGACGACCATCCCGAGACCTCGAAGCGGCTGTCGCGCGCCCTCGATTGGTTGAAGACCTACGGGATAGATCATGTGTCGGTGGAGGGAACAACGATTGCCATCGACGGCAAGCCGCTGCTCATGGTTGAGCAACCATCGGAGCCGTACAGCGCCAAGGAGATGGCGTATTTCATCGCCGGCGGGCTGGCCAAGGCATTCCACGATAACCGGCTGGCGACGACCTGGCATTTCCAGGCTGCGCCCGGAGGCGTGGTGGACTTCCTGACCGACGACGAAGCCTACCGGCCGCTGAAGGAAGCCATCCGGGCGAAGGGGCTGGCCCCGGTGCTGGAGCAGATGGTGACGGCGGCCTACCGCGACGACGTCCGGACCGGCAACCGCGAGAAGCTGCTGGAAGAAGAACAGAAGTACCAGGAAAAGATCGCGAAGAAGCGGGCCAAAGCGCAGCGCAAGAACGAGGAAAACATTTCCTCCTATCAGCGCAAGGCGGAGCAATACAACGCCATGGGGCTGCCGGAGCAGGCACTCCACGAGGCGGACCGGCTGCTGCTCTGCGATCCCGACAGCACGTTCGGCCACACGCAGAAGAGCCTGGCCTACCATCAGCAGAACAACTTTGAAGCGGCGCTGACGGAGTGCGACATCGTCGCGCAGGCGTCCCCCGATGATGCCAGAAACCTCATGATCCGGGCCTTTGCCCATCAGGCGCTGGGGCATGACGAGGCGGCGCTGGCGGACTGCGCCCGGGTGGAGCAGCTGGCCCCGGGGCGTTTCGCCGATATTCATCTGGTCACCGGCCTCGTCTATGATGGCCGCGGGGACGAGGAAAGCGCGTTTCAGGCTTTCGCCCGGGCCGTCAGCATGTCCCCCCAGTTGGGGATACCGGAGAAGTACGCCGTGCGGCTGAACGGAGCCCCGGCCAGCGAAGCCGCGGACAGTGAAGCCGGGGAGTGATACCGGCTCTTTCCGCGGGAAATCACAGCCCAGCAGGCGGGCCCCTGAGGGATGAACAAAACACCCCGAAGCCTTTCTCAGGCTTCGGGGTGTTGTCTTTTTCAGACGCGGTTTCCGGCCGCAGGCGTCATTTTCTTTCCAGGACGCTTTGATAGACGTCACGGCGGGAGAGGCCGAAGCGGCGGGCAACCTCGCGGATGGCGTCCTTTTTCGGGAGACCCTGGGCCGTGAGCGCCGCGACTTCCTCCGCCGGGGACCGGGGGCTTTCTTCAGTGGCGGTGGGGACGTCGCCGGCGCCGGCGACGACGAGCGCGAATTCGCCCCGGGGCTCGTTGGCCGTGAAATGCGCCAGCAGCTCCGACAGCCGTCCCCGCCGGAACTCCTCGAATTTCTTCGTGAGCTCCCGGCCAATGGCCGCGTCCCGGTCGCCCAGGGATTCCAGGATGGCCGTCAGCGTTGTCGTCAGATGGTGGGGCGCTTCATAGAACAGCAGCGTTTCCCGGTAATCCCGGATTTCCGCCAGCCGTTCCCGCCGCTTCTGCCGGGTGCGGGGCAGGAAGCCCACGAAGGTGAAGCGCGTGGTGTCGAGCCCTGAGGCGATGAGGGCCGAGAGGGCGGCGTTGGCGCCGGGGAGCGGAATCACCGGAAGGCCCGCTTCGATGACGAGCCGCGCCAGATGGCTGCCGGGATCGGCGATGCCCGGCAGGCCGGCGTCGCTGACGCAGGCGATATGCGCCCCGGCCATCATCCGTTCCACCAGTTGAGGGCCTTTTTCCTGCTTGTTGTGTTCGTGGTAGCTGGTGAGCGGGGTGTGGATGTCGAAATGCGCCAGGAGGCCCCGGGTGTGCCGGGTGTCCTCGGCGGCGATGAGGTCGGCTTCCCGCAGCACCCGCACCGCCCGGAAGGTCATGTCTTCCAGATTGCCGATGGGGGTGGCGCATAAATAAAGGGCGCCTGGCGCCGGCGCCCCCGTTCGTCCCGGTTCGTTGTCCTGCGGTCGTTCCATGATTATCCTTTCTTCTCCGGTGCGGATGCAGCCGATTCCGGCCCGTAGATGGCGAGAAGCTCCGGGGTATAGGCCCCATCCGGACGATAGATGTTCAGGGTGGGCACCCATTTCAGATGGCCGGCCGCGCTGCCGGCGACGGCCTCGACCAGTACCAGATTGGGCGGCCGGTCCGCCCGGGGCTGGACGAGGCAGGCCCGTCGGGGCGCAAGGCCGTTGGCGCCGAAGGCCCGGAAGATCTCGTCCAGGCGCTCCGGGATATGGACCATGGCCAGCCGGCCCCGGGGACGCAACGCGTATCGCGCCGCCCGGACCACGTCGGCCAGCGTTGCCGTGACCTCATGGCGGGCCTGTGAGCGGGCCGCCTGCGGGCTGATCTTTCCCTGGCCAAGGGGGTAGTATGGCGGGTTGGCGACGACGATATCGAAGCGCCCGCCCGGGAAAAGCCGCTCCATGGCGCGGTAATCTCCCTGCCGTACGATGACGCGGTCCGCGAGGCCGTTCAGGGCGACGCTGCGGGCCGCCATGTCCGCCAAAGTCCCATCAAGCTCAACGGCTTCGACGCGGGCGACTTCTTCCGCCATCAGCAGCGGAATGGCGCCGGTGCCGGTCCCCAGGTCCAGGACTTGGTCCCGGGGGCGCCAACGGGGAAAATGGGCCAGCAGCACGGCGTCCATGGCGAAGCAATAGGCGTCGGGGCGCTGGATCAGGCGCCGTCCCCGATGACAGAGGTCGTCGAGGCGCTCGCCCGCTTTCAGGAACCGCTCCGGCGCCGTTTTGTCCGTCATGTTTTATCGGACGGCGGGTTGTCCGGTTTGTTGCCTCCGGGATTGCGCGGCCGTTCGCCGCCGTGACGGTCCGGACGGGGACCGCGGTCGGAACGGTTCTTGCCGTCCCGCGGCCGGCGGTCGCGCCGCTCTTTCTTGTGCTCCCGGTCGCGGTTCTCGAAGTCGCCGCTCTTGCGGCGGGGGCGGTCCTCCCGCGGCTTGCCCTCCCGGGGCGGCCGGCCCTCGAAGTGCTTGTCGCGGTTGCGGCGGCCGTGTCCGCCGCGGCTCCGGCGCGGCCGCTCCCCGTCGCCCAGATCCGATTCGCTTTCCAGGGCGGCGATGGCGGCCAGCGCCGCCACCTGCGCCAGGTCTTCCTCCGGGTCCTTGACGATGATGTCCTCCCAGGAGGACACGATGGTCTTGTTGTCATCCAGCAGGATCGTGGCGGAGCGCCGCTGCTGGTTGACGGAGATGACGCGGCCTTCGCCCTCGGCGCTCACGACGCGGTTGCCCGGCTCCGGCGCCAGCACTTTCTTGGGGACGCATTCCTGGCAGTTGGAATATCCGTCGCTCTCGTATTTCAGGCAGCACATGAGGCGGCCGCAGATACCGGAAATCTTCGTGGGGTTCAGCGACAGGTTCTGCTCCTTCGCCATGCGGATCGAAACCGGCGCGAAGTCGCCGAGGAAGGTGGCGCAGCAGAGCGGCCGCCCGCAGCAGCCGATGCCGCCCAGGAGTTTCGCCTCGTCCCGCACTCCAATCTGTCGGAGTTCAATGCGGGTGCGGAAGACCGCCGCCAGGTCCTTCACCAGCTCGCGGAAATCCACCCGCCCGTCGGCGGTGAAGTAAAAGACGATCTTGTTGATGTCGAAGGTGTATTCGACGCCGACCAGCTTCATCGGCAGGCCGCGCGCCGCGATCTTTTCCACGCAGATCGCGAAGGCTTCCTTTTCCTGCTCGCGGTTTTTCTTCACTCGTTCCTGGTCCTCGGCGGTGGCCTTGCGCTGCACCGCCTTCAGGGGCAGCGTGACTTCCTCGTCCGGGACCTGCCGGGGGCCCAGTACCACGTGGCCGAACTCCACGCCCCGGGACGTCTCGACGATGACGTCATCGCCCGTCGTGATTTCCAGAGGCCCTATGCCAAAATAATATATCTTGCCCGCTTGCTTGAAGCGGACGCCTACTACCGTTTGCATCATATCCTCCTGTCAGGTGGCCCGCCGGGCCAATTCCGGCGCATCATGGAAAGGGGAGGTCATTGTTCCTGCCCGGTGATCTGTATCAGCAGCGCCTCCATGAGCAGGCGGCTGTTCGCGTTCGAGGTGAGAAGCCGCCGCTCCGCTTCGCCGGTCAGCGAGAGCAGGGAAAAAACCCGGCTTAACGGGTATTCTTTCACCAGCGACGCCAGACGGCCGGTCAGATCCCTCTGGCAGAGTGCGCCGCCGCTGTACAGCGCCAGCAGATCCCGCAGCGCCAGCCGGAAAAACCGCAGCCATTCGGCCAGTTCCTCGGCCGGAAGCGCGCCCAGCCGTTTGCCTTCGGCCCAGACGTCTTCCATGCCAAAGCCGGGGAGCGCCGCCAGAATGCGCAGGGCGTCGTCCCTCCGTGCCAGGGCGCCGTCTTCGCGGAGAGCCAGCGCCCGGCCGGCGCTCCCTCCGGCCAGTGCCGCCAGCGCCGCCGCTTCATCGGACGCAGCGCCCCGCTCCGTCAGAACGCGGACGATGTCCGCTTCCGCCATCGGACCGAAGGGCACGACGAGACAGCGGGAAACGACGGTGTCGAGGAGCGCTGCCCGGGCGCTGGCAATCAGCAGGAATACGACCTGCCGGCCCGGCTCCTCCAGCGTCTTGAGCAGGCAGTTCGCGGCCGCTTCGTTCATGCGGTCGGCGCCGTCGATGATGGCCACCCGCCCCGTCGAAGCGGCGGCCGGGGCCCGGGACAGCTCCGCCTGAAGTTCGCGTACCGCTTCAATGCGGATGACGGGCGCCGCCTTGCCCCGTTTCTCCGGCTCCAGACGGTGAAGGTTGGGATGCGTGCCGGATGGAAGCGCCCGGCAACTGGGACAGGCGCCGCAGGGAACGGCGTCCGCCGGATGGGCGCAGAGAATCGCGGCGGCGGCGGCCTCGGCCGTCAGCCGCTTGCCGACACCCGCCGGACCGAGGAACAGCAGCGCGTGGGGCAGGCGCCCCTCCCGGAGCATCCGCCGAAGCCGCCGGATCGGTTCCGGCTGTCCGGCGATGGCGTTCCACGGCGTCATCATCAGCTGTAGAGGTCCACCAGCATGCCGCGGATGGCGTCCTGGGAGGCCACGATGGTCAGGGAATCCGCCTGTCCGAGGCGGATATGCTCCGCCATTGCCTCCAGCTCTTCGTCGATCTTGCGGACCGTGGTATAGACCTTCTGCCGCCCCATCCGGTCCCAGCCGGCGGTGGAGTTCAGGGAATACATCTGGGAGACGACCTCGCCCACGAACTCCTTGACGAGGCTTCGGTAGGATTTCAGCTCGTCATAGGTGGGCGTGTTGGTGAGGCGAGCCCCCTGCTCGTCGATTTTCCTGAGCAGCGCTTCGAGCTCCTCCCGCGTCATGCCGCTCTGCTGGTCGGCGAGCTCGGAGGAGAACGACGTGTCCGTCCCGTTGACGCGGTCGTGGCTCGCGTGAGAGACCGGCGGCGCCGTCGTGGACGATCGCTGGGACGATAAAGCGTTGACTTTCATGGATTACCACCCTCAATTCCTGTGGCGGGCGCGATTCGCACCGCCCGGTTCCTTCTGGAAGGTTTGCCTGTTTTCATTATAACGGGTGCGCGGCAAAATGGCAACCGCTTATAGAAGCTCCTGCAGCGCCGTCCAATCCGGCTTCTGGGCGGCGGCCCGGATTTTCTCATGGCGCGCCGCCTCTTCCGGCGGGATGCGGTACTCCGCCAGCGAGGACAGGACGAACTGAATGCTTTCGAAATCGAAGGAAAGGGCCATTTCCTTGATGGCGGCATAGGCTTCGTGCAATCGTTCCACCGGTATTTCGGGAAGCTCCGCCGCCGTTTCTTCCGCCGCCGCCCTGGGCTTCAGCGGGGCCAGCGCCGAGAGATAGCTCTCATAGAGCGAGAGCAGCGTCGGCGTGTCCTTCTCGATTTCCGCGATATAGCCCTTGTTGCCGGCGTCCTCCAGCCGCGCCGCCCGGTCGGAAAGCTCCGAGGCGCCGATGATGCGGGCCGAGCTCTTGAGGGCGTGGACCTTGGTGGTGTAGTCCTTCCAGTTTTTCGCGAGGAAGTAGCCTTCGATTTCATGGAGGTTGGGCTCGATGGTCTCGAAGAATACCTGAAGCGTTTCCAGATAATCGGCGGGGGAGCCGCAGTATCCGATGCCCTTGGCGGTGTCCAGCCCCCGCAGTTTCGTGAGCCATTCCGGCAGCTCGGCCGGACCTTCCTCCGCCGCGGCGGCGTTCGGAAGCTGGTCCGAATCGGGCGCCGGCGACGTCACCAGCGACGGCGGCAGGTATTTCACCATCAGCTTTTCCAGCTTGGCGCTGTCGATGGGCTTGGACAGATAATCCGTGAACCCCTTGCGGAGATATTCCTCCCGGACGCCGGCGATGGCGTTGGCGGTCAGGCATATCACAGGCGCAGCGCGGTTCGGCCCGGCTTCCTGATGCAGGCGGTCCAGCGTCTCGATGCCGTCCATGCCCGGCATGCTGTGGTCGAGGAAGATGATGTCGTAGGGTTTTTCCGCCGCCATCCGGAGGCATTCCGGCCCGCTTTCCGCCGTTTCCACCCGGACTTTGGTGCGTTTCAGCAGCCCTTTGATGACCGTAAGGTTCACGGGCGTATCGTCGACCGCCAGCACGACCGCTTCCGGCGCGATGAAGGAAGCGCGGGCGTTCTGGTGACGGGCGGTGAGCCGTCGGAAGGATTCGTCGAAGCGTCCCAGAGGAGCCGGGTCCACCACCCGTTGCCGGATGGCGAAGGAGAAGGTCGAGCCTTCGCCGTAAACGCTTTCCACGTCCAGATGGCTGCCCATCAGCGCCAGCAGGCGGATGGTGATGTTCATGCCGAGACCGGTACCCTCGATGGCGCGGTTGCGGCTCTCCTCGATGCGCTCAAAGGCCGCGAACAGCTTGGGCTGGTCTTCCTCCTTGATACCGATGCCGGTGTCCTTCACGGAGAAGGACAGGGCGATATGGCTGTCATCCAGTTCCGAGAAGCCGACGGTCAGCGTCACGCTGCCTTTTTCCGTGTATTTCACCGCGTTGGTGAGGATATTCGTCGCGACCTGCTTGATGCGGACCTCATCGCCGTACAGCCGGACCGGCAAGTCCTCGGAAGCGTCCACCTGGAAGACGAGTCCCTTCTTTTCCGCTCGGGCCTTGATCATGTTCACCAGGTCGTTCAGCAGCGAGGCCGTCTCGTATTCCGCCGGCAGGATGTCCATCTTTCCCGCCTCGATCTTGGAGAAGTCGAGGATATCGTTGACCAGCTCCAGCAGCGTCGTGCCGGCGACGTGGACGTCCTCGGCGTAGCGCAGGATCTCCGGCTCGGTGCTTTCGCGCAGGATCATCTCGTTCATGCCCAGGATGGCGTTGATCGGCGTCCGGATCTCATGGCTCATGTTCGAGAGGAACTGGGACTTCGCTTCGTTGGCGGCGTTGGCCGCCTTGGCCATCGCCTCGGCTTCCCGGGCGTAGTGGGTGATATCCCGGGCGCTGCGCTCGACGAAGGCCGCCAGCCGCTCGGAAAGCGGGATGACATGGCTCTGGGATACCGCCGCGATGGGGCCCTCCGTGGGCAGGATGGGCCGTTTCTCGCCTTCGCGCATGCCGATGGCCACGAGGACGCTGTTGAAGACGCCGCCCCGGCCCCGGTGGCAGAAGATTTCCGACTGGGCCATGTTGGGCAGCGCCTGGGAAGGCGTCGGCGAGAGCCTGTCGCCGCTCCGGGGGAAGTAGCGGTGGAACATCTCGATTTCCATCGGGAACTGCCCCTTCAGGAATACCGCCCGGTTACCGCAGGCGATGAGATCCAGGCTGTCCGGCGCGAACTCCCGCATCTTCTCGCTGAGGTCCCAGGTTTGCAGCAGGATCTTCGAAGGGTTGCCGTAGGAAAGGCGGATTTTCTCTCCTTCGTACATATCGCTGACGAAGTAAAGCCGCCCCGCTTCGTCATAGACCGGCGGCACCCGCGGGATGACCATGCCGTTCCGCATGAGAGAGAGGGGAAACTCGCAGATGTTCTGCAGGAAATACTCATCCGTGGGAACGCCGAGGTAATTCTGGTAAATCTCCGTGGCGGGCGAGCCGTCGATTTCCCAGACGATGCGCCCGTTGGTGACCCTGGTGATGGTGAACTCGCGTCCCAGCGGCGTCCAGCCGAAGGTATAGTCGGCGTAAACGTGGAGGTCTTTCCCCCGGAACAGCACCAGCACCAGCCCGTTGCCGAAGATCTTCATGCCCTGCAGGTATTGCTTGTTCTTGTTGCCGGATTCCATGAAGACGCCGCGGCAGTTGGCCAGGGCATGGTCGTTGTCGTTGTCCGTGAAGCTGGACACCAGACCGAAAAAGGGCACGGACTCGTTGCCCCGGGCAATGGCATCCAGGAAGGCGGTGAGTTCCGAGCCGGGCCCGCCGTAAATGACGTAGACGCCCTTGAGATCCTCCATGCGGGCAAGTTCCGGGGCCAGCTGTTGCCCGAGCGCCTTGAAATCGGTGCCGGCCTCGTATTCCAGGGTTTCGGCCCGGGCCTCCCGGAAGAAGATCACGTCCAGGATGATGGATTCCCGCGAGCCCAGGTTGAACTTGGAATCGTAAACGGCCAGGCCGGTGACCACAGCCCGGGGCAGGGCCTTGCGAACCCGGGTGCCGATGCGCTCGGCCCGTTCCCGGGAAATCTTCATGGTGTTGACGGCGACATAGACGCTGGAAGCCTCCTTGTACGCCGACGACGTGCGGATGGCGTTGAGCGCCGTGTCCAGCTCCACGTCCTGATAGGCCTTGAACTGCTGCTGAATCATCAAACCAGCTCCTTTTGGCTGTCCGGAGGGCGGCTGTGCCGGGCTTCCCTCCGTCCGGTGGAACCCTTGGGAAACGTTTCCTTCGCGCCCCGTTCCATGCCGACGGCGGAAGGCTGCCGGTGCGGGACGGGGCAAAAAAGCGGCAGCGCTTTCCTGGCGAAGGGAGAGGCGTGCCGCTTTTCGCTACTTTTTCTTCAGCTGGATCGCGTTGAACCGCTCGTTGATATAGGCGATGGTGGCGGCGTCGTGCTCCCGGTCAAGGGACAGGAAGGTTCGGTACGCGTAAAGCGCGTCCAAAGGACGGCCCAGCTTCTCGCAGACGATGCCCTTCTGGAGCCAGGCGGCCGCGAACTGGCCGCCGCCCGAAATGACCTCGTCGAATTTCGCCAGCGCTTCCTCGTACTTTTCCTGCCGGATGAAGACGAGGCCGCGGTAATAGCCGTTCAAGTAATCCCGGGGGTTGAGGGCCAGGGCCTGGTAAAGGTCCTCCAGCGCCAGGTCGGTCTCGCCGCGCGCCAGCTGGATCAGCGCCCGCTGGTCGTAGAGGCTGTAGCTGTCCGGCTTCGCCTTCAGGGCCGCTGTGATATCGGCGAGGGCATCGTCGTAAACAGACGGCGATACGCCGGCTATCTGCCCCAGCGCCTGGTAGACGGTAGCCCGCTGCTTGAGGAGCGCGGCGTCATTCGGCCGAAGCCGGAGCGCGGCGGTGCAGTCGTTCACCGCCTGGGTGAGCTCAACCCGGGCGAGAGCCTGTTCCATCGTGTCGAGGCTCTTCCGGCGTCGTTCCGTGCCCAGGGCGTAACAGACCTCCGCCCGTCCGGCATAGGCTTCGGCATTCCCGGAGTCCAGGGCGATGGCCTTGTCATAGGCGTTCCTGGCTTCATCCATGTATTTCATGGCGAAACAGGTCTGGCCCTGGGCCAGGTATTCCTGCGACCGGGCGGCGTCCTGCTCCGTGACCTGGGTATTCCAGGCCGCCGGGCTCTCGTCATCGGAATCTTTCTCATCGGGCGCGGTTCCTTTGGCCGGGGCGGATGGCGCCGCCGGCCGGGCCGGAGCCGTGTTGCGGGAACGCGGGTCCTTCGCCGGCGCTTCCTCCTCCGGTTCTTCGTCGTCCCAGGCTTCCTCGTAAGCGGCGTCCGCTTCCTCCGCCCAGGCGGGAACGTTCCACGTGGAAAGCAACAGGGCCGCTCCCAGAAGGCCGGCGCCCAGCCGCGATCGCATTCTCATCATTTCGCATCGCTCCTTTGTTTACGTCATTCTCTGCTATGTTCCGGGCCGGAAGGTATCTACCGCGGCCCTGTCATTTCACGATATGCCGCCCGCCATACCAGCGGGGTTTCCAGTATTCGTCGTCGAGACGGTCCACCCGGACGCCCCGGCTGGAGGAAACGTGCAGGAATTTGTCCTGGCCGAGGTAGATGCCGCAGTGGGAGGCACCGGGTTCGTAAGTCGAGAAAAAGACCAGGTCGCCGGGGACCAGCTCTTTCCGCTTTTTGACTTTCTTTCCGAGATGGTACTGCTCGTCCGCCATCCGGGGCAGGGCGTAGCCATGCTGCCGGAACACGAACTGTACGAAGCCGGAGCAGTCGAAGCCTTTCGGCGTTGTGCCGCCGAAGCGATAGGGGACGCCGGTGTACTTGCGCCCGGTGGCGATGATCTTGGG
>JAEEGN010000305.1 GCA_016280345.1 Selenomonadaceae bacterium
GCGCTGGAACGCCAGCGCGGCGGCGAAGGTCCCGTCTGCATCGGGAAGGACGACATTTACGAAGTCGTGCAGGTGAGCCGCCTCTACCAGTACGTCACAAAAAAAGCCTCGGACAAGGCCGAGCCGGGCCACATCTTCGGCCTCGGCGTCAGCGGCTATCTGGGATCGGTCATCGAAATCGAAGCCGTCTCCTTCCCGGCCCATGAGGCGGGCAAGGGCACGGTGCGCTTCAACGAGACCGCCGGCAAGATGGCAAAGGACTCCGTCTTCAACGCCGCCTCGGTCATGCGCCGGCTGACGGGCAAGGAACTCTCCGACTACGACCTCCACATCAACGTCATCGGCGGCGGCAACATCGACGGCCCCAGTGCCGGCGTCGCCATCCTCGCCGCCATCACCAGCGCCGTCACCGGCCGCCCCATCCGTCAGGACGTGGCCGTCACCGGCGAGATTTCCCTTTACGGCCGCGTCCGCCCGGTGGGCGGCGTCTTCGAGAAGGCTTACGGCGCCAAGCAGGCGGGCATCAGGACCATCCTGATTCCCGAAGAAAACAAGAAGGACATCCCCGAAGGCCACCTGGGACTCGAAATCCACCCCGTCGCCACCGCCGAAGAGGCCTTCCGCTACATCTTCGCCGACGAAGAAAGCACCGGCGACTGACGCCCACGAATCGGCCGCACGATCAACGCCCGCGCAAAGGAGGTTTTTCCCATGTTTGGACTCGGACTGCCGGAGCTCTTCCTCATCCTCATCATCGCCCTGCTCTTCTTCGGCGCCGGACGCCTGCCCGAATTCGCCCGCGCCCTGGGCCAGAGCGTCCGCGGCTTCAAGGAAGAGACGGCCAAACGCGATCCCCAAAAGGAAAAGAACGTCACCCCGCCGAAGGACGGGGCATGATACGAAAAGCGCGGAAAAAGGCTGCCGCCCCATGGACGGCAGCCTTTTTCCGCGCGCATTTTACTGGTAATCGACGATCTCCACGCCCTTGATCCAGGCCAGGCGGTAAAGCTCGTAGGGAGCCTGCTGGTCCTTCGGGTAGTTGGCGGCGGTGGTGATGAAGTACACGCTCTTGTCCGGGCCCAGCGCGAAGCTGGCGGGCCAGCGGAAATCCCGCTGGAGCTCCACCAACATCGAGCCGGCCTCCTTCTTGTTCGGCTCGGTGAGATCGAAGCGCCAGACGGCTTCATCCGCCAGATCGCCCATGAAGAGGAAGTTATCCCGGAGCACCATGCCGTCGTTGGGGACGTTGTTCATCGACAGGAGGACGATGGCCTTCTGCCGCTCCGCCACGCTCTTCGAGCGGTCGAGCAGGACAGCCGTGGGAATCATGTAGAGGCAGTCTCCCCCCAGGGCGCTGAAATAAAGTTCCTTCCGGTCTTTGGAAAGCTCCAGGCCGTCGCTGTGCGCCGCGGCGGTGTTATAGACGCCGGTCTTGTGGAAATAGATGCCCTGCAGGTTCGCCCGGACTTCGGGAATGTCGGTGAGCGCCCGCCAGGCGTCGCCGGTGGTGAGGTCCAGCACGAGGATGCCGCCGTGGCCGGAGTCGGTGATATAAGCGCAGCCCGCCGCCGTATCGACCCGCAGGTCATCGAGGGAACTGTCGGGAAGCATTACCTCGGCGGGAATCTCATAGATCGTTTCGATGGCGTCCGCCACCGGGTCCGCCAGCAGGATCCGCGGCGTCGCCCCCGCCTCCGACGCGCCCTGGGGCTGCCCGGCGTCGAGCAGCCAGAGGTGCCCGTCCTCCGTCGCGACCAGGCTCTGAACCGAAGAGAACGCAGCGTCCTCGAAACGCGGCTGCGCCCGGCCGCCGGCAATCTCCGCCACGGAAAAGGCGGGGCGGCTCTCGCTGGCGGGATAGCAGACAAAGATCCGCCCCGAGGGCAGCACCGTCACGCCGCTCCACAGGCTGGCTGACTGGGCCACCAGCGACGTCTGGGGCGGGGGTTCCTGATAGATGGGCCGGGCCTGCGCCGGCAGATACCCCGCTGCGGCGATGAGCCCCGCCGCCAAGATTCTCGTCCAAGATTTCATGATGATTTCCTCCCTACCTGAAAGATTTCATGGATACGATTCCTCACGGCGGCTCCCCCGCCTCTTCAAAAACGGCGGCGGACCCGCTCTGTCGCGTGACAGCATTGGCCGCAAGGTGAGTTGCCATTGATGTGCTTTTATTATAGCATTTCAACTGCAATATTTCCTGATTCTTTTTCGCCGGAGGAAAAGAACGGGCCCTCCGCCACGCCTTTTCCAAACACGTTTCCCAACAGGGCGCCCCTTTTCAGACAAAATTGATAAAGACCGTTATGGCAATGCTGTTGATGAAATCCACAAGCATGCCGCCCATAATGGGAACCAATATATACGCCTTCACCGAAGGACCAAACTTTTCCGTAAGCACCTGCATATTTGCCATCGCGTTCGGCGTCGCTCCCATGCCGAAGCCGCAGGTTCCCGCCACGATGACGGCCGCGTCATAGTCCCCTCCCAGGGCGTTGAAAAAAACATACCGGGCAAACAGGAACATCAAAACCGTTTGCCCCAGCAGCAGTATGACGAGCGGCAGGGCCAGTTCCGCCAATTGCCATAATTTCAAAGTGATCATGGCAACGCCCAGGAATATGGAAAGGCAGATGCTTCCGATTTCGTTTATCTCACCGATATGGGCCCGGAAGACCCCGGTAAATTCACCGATGTTTCGCATGACTGCCGCCACGATCAAAGCGCCGATATAAGCGGGAAACGTCAGGCCGGTTTGGGAAAGCACCATGGAAACCACCGTGCCGATTCCCATCGCCAGAATGAGCTGATAGCAGGCGGACGCATACATCGTCATGGGGCGATGAAGTTTCTCCTTTTCTTCGAGCAGGGGCTTCCGATCGGATTTGGCGGCCGTTCCCGGCAAATTCTTTTTGAGAATCAGATGCTGCCCCAGCGGGCCGCCCATCAGGGAACCCGCGATCAGCCCGAACGTCGCGGCCGCCGTCGCCAGGGTGGCTGCCCCCGCAAGGCCGAAGTCCTCAATGACCGGCCCAAAGGCGCCGGACATTCCGTGGCCCCCGGTCATGGAAACAGAGCCCGTGCACAGTCCCAGCAAAGGATTGACCCCCAGCAGGGAGGCCATGCCAACGGCCAGGAAATCCTGCGCGCTGACAAGGGCCCCCACGCAGACTAAATAAATGAGGAGACTGACGCCGCCGGACTTCAGCACTTTTACGTTCGCCTGAAACCCTACGGAAGTGAAAAAGGCCACCATGCAAAGTTTCTTTAACGTCTCGTCAAAGGTGAAGTCAAGTATCCCCCAAACGTGAAGCAGGCAGGAGAAAACGGCGAAGATCAGGCCTCCCACGATCGGCGCGGGAATGCAGAAGGTTTCCAGAAACTTCAGGCGTTTTCGCAAAAAGGTGCCGGCGAAAAGCATGACAACGGCCACGGCAGCCGTTTGGTACATGTCCAGATTGAGTGTGTACATCACGTCCCCCAATCTTCAATCCTGTTTCCCATTGATCCGCCTGGCTTTCGGCCCGTCATAGACGGGAACCTCCATGCCCCGGGCCTTGTAATATCCGGCAGCGCCCGCATGGAAGCCGCCGGGAACGCCCGACGTCGCGTACGACGGATTCAGTTCGTTCTGAAGTTCGACGGCCGCGGACAGCTTGTCCCCATGCGTGAAAAGGAACTTCGTCATCGCTTCCGCTTCCTTGTCCGATACCGTCGCGCTCACGACGAGAACGGCCTTCACGCCCGGCGTGGAGATTTCCCCGGTCTGTCCGGGATACGTCCCTGCCGGAATGGAGCAGGGCGTATAGCCGTCATACTGCCGCATCATGCTTTGCAGGATTTCCGGAGAAATGGCCAGCCATCGGAGGGGCATCTTCCCGGCGAGTTCGGTAATGGCTTTGGTAGGCGTTCCCGCCGTACAGAAAAAGGCGTCAATTTCCCCCCGTTCCAGAGCGGCGGCGGCGTCGGTAAAGGAGAGATATTCCGGTTCGATCATTTCCCCGGATAGTCCATGGGCCGACAGGATCTGCAGGGCATTTTGCAGCCCCCCCGACTCCTTTTCGCCGAGAGAGATTCTCTTCCCCGCCAGGTCATGCACCGAACGGATTTCCGAGGCATCGGCAACGACGATCTGACAGGCTTCCGTATAAATCCCGGCCAGGGCCGCATATCCTGTCTGCGGCCCGTTCTTTTCGAACCGGCCCGTTCCTTTCAAAGCGTCGGCCAGCATATCGCTCTGCACGATCGCCACGTCCAGGAATCCCTCCCCCAGGAGCCGGAGATTGGCGGCAGACCCTGCCGTATTCCTCATCCTGAAGGTCAGCGTATTGTCTTCTGACGAAATCGCCCGGGCAAAATTCGTGCCGTAAAGGTGATACTTGCCCCCCTTGTCCCCGGTACCGAATCTCAATTCACGTCCCGGCCCGACGGTTCCGCACCCCGCAAACACAGCGGCCAGCACGGTGAGCGCGGCAAGAACCTTTACGCAGCACTTCATTTCAGACACTCCCTCCGTCATCGGATGACTTGAAGCGGGCTTTCAACAGCGCCTTTCGCAATATACCCGCCGTTGGCGCCGGTTGCCCCGACAGGCCTTGATTTTCCCGCGCGCCCAGGACGTTCCGATGATAGTATGACACGATGCCTTATTCCGGGCAACGAATCCCGTACGCAGGCAGCGACGCCATGGCCGCCACCGCCTGGCCCAGGGCGAGGCCGCCGTCGTTGGGCGGAATCAGATGGTGGCGCAGGACCCGGAAGCCCTTTGCCTGCAATCCCTCCTCCACCAGACGGAGCAGCAGCCCGTTCTGGAACACGCCGCCGGACAGGGCGGCCGTTGAAAGGCCGGTTTCCGCCCGGGCCGTTTCGCACCCCGCCACGATCCGCGCGGCGAGGCCGGCGTGAAAAGCGAAGGCCAGCGTCCCGGCGTCCTCCCCCCGCAGCCGCCGCTCCACGACGGCGCGAAAGAGGGCGTCGGTGGACAGCAGGAAACGACCGTCCGCCGCCCGGTTGCGATTCGCGAGAGCCTCCGGCGACTCTGCCGTCCCGGCGGGGAACGCGCCAGGGGACGCCGCTTTCCCCTCTGCCTCCCGGGCCGCCGTCTCCAGCCGGATGGCCGCCTCGCCCTCGAAGGTCACGGCGCGGCAGAGGCCGAGGACGGCGCTCACGGCGTCGAAGAGCCGCCCGGCGCTGGTGGTGGCGACGCAGTTGACGCCCCGCGCCGCCATCCAGCCCTGGGCCGCGATTTCCCTCTCGCCCGCCAGATTCAGGGATTGCCCGATTCGCGACGCTGCCGCCGCGCCGAAAAGCTGATGCAGCAGATTCGCCGCCGGCCGCCAGCCCTCCTCCGCCGCCCGGTCGCCCCCCGCCAGCGGGAAGGGGGTGATGGAGCCGAGGCGTCGGAAACCCCGCGCCTCCGCCAAAAGGAATTCGCCGCCCCAGACGGTGCCGTCGGGGCCGTAGCCGGTGCCGTCAAAGGCGACGCCGATGGCCGGGCCGGGGAAATCGTTCTCCGCCAGACAGGAAAGCACGTGCGCATAGTGGTGCTGCACCGGAAGCAGCGGCCGCCCCATGGCGGCGGCGATTTTCCGCGACTGGTAGCGCGGGTGGAGGTCGCAGGCCACGATCTGGGGCGTGATTTCCAGCAGCGTCGCCATCCGCTCCACCGTCTCCCGCAGCGCCGCCGCCGTGCGGGCGTCTCCCAGGTCCCCCACGTAGGCCGAGGGATAGAACAGCCCGTCCCGGGCCAGGCAGAAGGTATTCTTGAGATCGCCGCCGATGGCCAGCGCCGCGCCGTGGAAATCCGCCGAGACCATGACCGGCAGCGGCGCGTAGCCCCGGCTGCGGCGGACCATATAGGGGGCGTCGTCGATGAAGTCCATCACCGTGTCGTCGGCCCGGACCCGGATGCGCCGGTCGTGGGTCAGAATGAGGTCGGCGATGCCGGCCAGCGCCTGCCGCGCCTCACCGTCGGTGCGGCAAATCGGCGCCCCGGAGGGATTGCCGCTGGTCATCACCAGGCAGTCCGGCACCGTCAGGCC
>JAEEGN010000306.1 GCA_016280345.1 Selenomonadaceae bacterium
ACCTGGACAGCTACCAAGAGCACTGCCGGATCATGGTATAATTATAAATCCCACCTTAGAGAGTGCGTTTCAAACATTATACAGTTATACCAGTGGTGCGAAAGGAATCCGTCATGCAGGTGATATTGGCGGCCCTTCGTCAACATTTGAAGAAGCAAAACTCATGCTTGTTTCATGTAGCGCGTTTATTAACTATTTGATGGGTGTGAGTGCCAAGTTATAGGTGAGGAAATAACTATTTTGAGAGGTGATAATATTGCGTATATATTTGGATTCGTGCTGTTTCAATCGCCCTTATGACAACCAAAGCAATCAACGCGTATCTATGGAAACAAAAGCTATTCAACTGATACAAAATGAAATCAGAACCGGAAACATTGAACTGGCCACCTCATACATATTAAGATTTGAGAATGATAAAAGCCCCTTCCTTGTCAAAAAAATCTTTATAGAAGACTTTATACAAAAATATTCTTCTGTATATGTAGCGAGCGACAGGGAAGCCGACATGATATCTATCGCAAAGGACATTATAGATACCGGCGTTAAGCAGTATGACGCTTATCATGTTGCTTGTGCAATTCTTGCGAAATGTGACTATTTTTTATCCACGGATAAGAGGCTGCTCAAGTACAAGACCAATGATATAAAATTATTGAATCCCGTCGATTTCCTTGATGTATATGGAGGGAGAAAAGAATGATTACAAATATGGAATATGTTATGAACCGCGGGATGGACTGCCTGATAAAAGAACTGGGACCGATAGATACAGCAGAATTTATCGTTGCCATTAAAGCCGATAATTTCGATTATGCAGAATGGCGCAAGAATTTGTTTGACAATATAACAGATGAAGAATATCTAAAAGAAGCCGCTGAATTTGAAAAAAATCATCCCTTCACGGGAAAGGCTGTACGCATTTAAGTAGACCAAGGGGGAAAATCATGTCCACAACCTACACCGAGGCCGATTATGAAAACTCTATTATCGAGCTTTTTGAAGGCATGGGCTATACCCATGTCTACGGCCCGGACGTGGAGCGCGACTTTCGCAGCCCGCTCTATGACGCGGTGCTGGAGGACTCCCTTGTCCGCCTGAATCCTTCCCTTCCGTCGGACGCCATCGCCGACGCCCTTTCCAAGCTGCGGAATTTTGAGAACGGCGAGCTTGCCCAGCGCAACGAGGTCTTCATGGACTATCTGCAAAGCGGCGTGCCCGTGAGCTATTCCGTCAAAGGCGAGTCGCGCTCCGCCATCTGCTATCTCGCGGATTACGACGAGCCGGATAACAATTCCTTCAGCGTCGCCAATCAGTGGACGGTCATCGAGAACAGTACGAAGCGGCCTGACGTGGTGCTGTTTCTGAACGGTTTACCCGTCGTCGTCATCGAGCTGAAGTCCCCGTCACGGGAGGAGACGGACGCCAGCGAGGCGTTCCTTCAGCTTCGGAACTATATGCAGGAAATCCCGTCCCTGTTTATCTACAACGCGATCTGCGTGATGAGCGACTTGATGACCTCGAAGGCCGGAACCATCACTTCCGGCGAGGACCGCTTCATGGAATGGAAGACGAAGGACGGTAGCTATGAGAACACGCAGTACGCGCAGTTTGACACGTTCTTCGAGGGGCTGTTTGCGCGGGCGCGGCTGCTCGATATTTTGAAAAACTTCATCTGCTTTTCCAACGAGGGACTACAACCGGTCAAGATACTGGCGGGTTACCATCAGTATTTTGCCGTCCGGAAAGCCGTCGCCTCGACGACGCACGCTGCTACGACCGACGGGAAGGGCGGCGTGTTTTGGCATACGCAGGGCAGCGGCAAGTCGCTGTCGATGGTGTTCTACGCCCATCTGCTCCAATCGGCGCTGGAAAGTCCGACCATTGTGGTATTGACGGACCGGAATGACCTCGATGATCAGCTATACGGACAGTTTGCGAAATGCAAGGATTTTCTGCGGCAGGATCCGATACAGGCCGAGAGCCGCGAGCATCTGAAAAAGCTGTTGGCGGGGCGCAAGGCCAACGGCATCATTTTCACCACGATGCAGAAGTTTGAGGAGTCTGACGAGCCGCTGTCCGACCGGCGCAATATCGTCGTGATGGCGGACGAGGCGCACCGCGGGCAGTACGGGTTGACGGAGAAAATCATAATGACCCGGAGCGCCACGGGGGAGGAAGTGGCGAAGCGCGTCGTGGGCACGGCCCGCGTCATCCGGAACAGCCTGCCGAACGCCACCTATATCGGCTTCACGGGGACGCCGGTTTCCGCGAAGGATCGGGACACCCGCGAAGTATTCGGCGACTATATCGACATTTACGACATGACGCAGGCGGTGGAGGACGGCGCGACGCGTCCGGTGTACTACGAGAGCCGCGTCATCAAGCTGAAGCTCGACGAAACGACGCTGAAGCTGATTGACGCCGAATATGACCTGATGGCGCAAAACGCCGATCCGGAAACCATCGAAAGAAGCAAGCGCGAGCTCGGGAAGATAGAGGCGGTGCTGGGGAACGACAAGACGATCGATTCCCTCGTCACGGATATTCTCGACCACTACGAGAACTACCGTGCCAATCTCCTGACGGGCAAGGCGATGATCGTGGCCTATTCCCGCGCGATTGCCATGAAGATTTACCGCCGCATTTTAGAGCTTCGTCCCGATTGGACGGAAAAAGCCGCCGTGGTGATGACCGAGAGCAACAAAGATCCGGAGGACTGGCGCAAAATCATCGGCAACAAGCGTCGCCGCGACGAACTCGCCAAGGTGTTCAAGGACAACGGCAGCCCGCTGAAAATCGCGATTGTCGTGGATATGTGGCTGACGGGCTTCGACGTGCCGTCGCTGGCGACCATGTACGTTTACAAGCCCATGAGCGGGCACAACCTGATGCAGGCCATCGCCCGCGTGAACCGCGTTTACGGCGACAAGGAGGGCGGCCTCGTCGTGGACTATGTGGGTATCGCCTCGGCGCTGAAACAGGCGATGAACGACTACACGGTCCGCGATAAGAAGAACTACGGAGATACGGACATCGCCAAGGTTGCCTATCCGAAGTTTCTCGAAAAGCTGTCGGTATGCCGCGATTGTTTCCACGGCTATGATTATACGAAATTTGCCGCGGGGAGCGATCTGGAACGGGCCAAGACCATCACCGGGGCGGTCAATTTCATCGTCGCCCGTGAGAAGGAAAAGGAGAAGGAAACCTTCGTCAGGGAGTCGCTGTTGCTCCGTCAGGCGTTGTCCCTCTGCTCGTCGCTGGCGCCGGAGAATTTGCGCTTCGAGGCGGCGTTTTTCGAGGCGGTGCGCGTTCTCGTGTTGCGGCTTACGCATCAGGGGACAGAAAACAGGATTTCCCTGACGGAAATGAATCAGCGCATCAACGAGCTTTTGAAGCAGAGCATCAGGAGCGACGGCGTCATCAACCTCTTTTCCGACGTGAAAGCGGGCTTTTCCCTGTTCGACCCGAAGTTCCTGGAGGAAGTCTCCCGGATGAAGGAAAAGAACCTCGCCGTGGAACTCCTGAAAAGACTCATCGCCGAGCAGGTGCAGGTATATCGGCGCACGAACGTCGTGAAGTCGGAGAAGTTCAGCGAGATCATCCAGCGGGTGATGAATGCCTATTTGAACGGGATGCTGACGAACGAGCAGGTCATTGAGGAACTGTTGAATCTCGCCCGGCAGATTTCCGACGCGCAGAAGGACGGGGAAAAGCTGGGGCTGAACGCCGACGAGCTGGCCTTTTACGACGCGTTGACGAAGCCCACCGCCATCAAGGACTTTTACGAGAACGAGGAACTGATCGCCATCACGAAGGAACTGACGGAAACGCTGCGCCGGAACCGCACCATCGATTGGCAGGAACGGTCGAGTGCCCGGGCGAAGATGCGGATGCTGATCAAGAAACTGCTGAAAAAGCACCGCTATCCGCCCGAGGGCATGGAGGACGCGGTGCAGACGGTAATGACGCAATGCGAGTTATGGACGGACAATCAGGACATGGCGCTGCGCGCTATGCCGTATGAAGTGGAATATGACGTGACGTACGCGGCGGACAAGGACGCGCCATACGGTTGAAGGCCGCTGCTTGACTAGAATATTCCAATACGGTTGCGTTTCAATCATTTTCGGATGGGGATGACCGATGAACCTCAAATCGGAGTTGCTGGGCGCGGCGCTGGCGGCGTTACTGGTGCTGCCGCTGACGGTTGCGGTGACGGCGCGATCTGCACGGACCGTTTGGTGCCGCGGAAGAGGCTTCGGCTCTCCATGCCGGCGGATTGATATGCACAAAAATCATTTTCGGGAGGGGATGACCGATGAATCTCAAATCGAAACTCCTGCACGCGGCGCTGGCGGCGCTGCTGGTGCTGTCGCTGACCGGTTGCGGCGGCGGTGGTGACGGGGGCGGCGCGAAGCCGGCCGGGGGTGGCGCCGCCGGGAAGTCGTCGGTGCAGGCGTCGCGTGGAATACCGGACAAGGAGCCGGTGGACGCGGCCTGGCAGGAAGCGCTGAAGCGGAACGGCACCTTCTCCGAGGCCTTCCTGCGGCTCGGCGACATCATGCAAAGCGGCCAGCCGGACCACGCCGACGACGTGAAACTGCCGAAGGAACTGCGGCACGCCAGCTATGACAATATGTACCACAACAAGAAATACCATTTCCGCGACAAGGACATGCAGAGCGCGAAAAATCCCATAGACATGAAAAAAGTCGCGGGGCGCTACGTGCAGGTGCAGGAGTACGTCTTCCCCGGCCAGGGCATGCTGATCGGCCACGTCGCCAACGGCTACCATCTGGTGCTGAACGCTGACGGCACCGGCACCTTTGACAAGTACGGCGCCGTGGACGGCGACAACTACGTCAAGCCCGTCAAATGGAACGACCGGACCATCACCCTGTCCTTCCCGGATGAGACCTCGGGTCACTACAGCCTCGAAGGCAACCGCCTGATTTACTGCCAGCAGTTACGGGGCAACATGGAAGAAGTTTACGTTTTTGAGCGCGAAAGCGACTTCATGGCGAAACTGCCCCTGTCCCCCGGCATGGTGCTCCAGCTCGGCGGCTCGCTCAGTGATACCGCCTTCTCCTCCAACGCCATCATCGACGGCCCCGACCTCGGCAAAGACCTGCCGGGGCGGATCTATCGCCTGAAGCAATGGAGCGAGAACGGCAAAGTCACGAAAGCCGACGCCAAAGACCCGACGACGAACCCCGCCGATCACTTCATCGTGCTGGTGCCGACGGGGGAGCGCGGCGGCTACGGCTACGTGAGGAGCGGCGACACCGAGGACAAATGGTTCTTCCCGTTGGGGGACGACGACCAGTTCCGCAAGCAGAAAAAGGATGTCTCCTTCGCCTTCCTGCACGATATGTTCTTCTACTGGGATGCGCGGGACGGCCTGACCGAATACTGGCTCATCGAACGTCCCGGCTACGGCACCGAGATCAAATACGGCCGCATCGAAGTCAGCGGTAAGACGGTGAAATGGTATCCGCGCTGGTACGGCGGCATCCGGACCGGCCTCTGCCTCGAGTACGAACTGGCCGAAAACGAGAACCCGCCCCGAAGCCATATCGCCGTCGGCCCCGCGAACAGCCGCAGGAGCTTCGGGATTCCCGACGGACCGCGCACGAAAGCGGGCTTCTGGCGTCTTGACCGCATCCAGGGCTACCGGGACTTCCTGAAGAAACCGATGACGAAAGAGGAACGGGAGAAAGCGCCCAACGGTCTGGCGGAAGCCGCCAGCGCCGAGGAACTGCAACGGATCATCGACGAGCGATTCACCTACGGCGAGGACGCCCGCAAGTACGGCGCCGACCTTTGGTACGTGCTGGAGCCGGACGGCACCGGCTACATGCGCGTATGGGACAAGTATTTCAATCTTGTCTGGAACGACGGCGAGATCTATTACTATGACGTGTCGGGCCGCCATCTGCTGTCCATCGCCGTCGGTTCCTTCTACTTCGACCGCGGCGGCGCCGCCCTCGTCCGCCTGTTCAAGGACGAGCTGAATCCCGTTCCGCCAAGACCGGCGGAACTGGGTGGGAAATAAGGAATCCTGCGCCCCCGTCAGCTTCGCTGCCACCTCCCGGAAAAAGTTCCCGGCCTCCCGGCCGGAGGGAGGCGGCCTGCCGAAGACGTGCCGGAGGGCGTTTTCCCGAAAGGAGCGTACACGTTGCCAAAATACCTTTCCGCGCTGTTTGCCCTGCTGCTTTGGGCGACGGTCTCCGTCACCCTCGCGGCGCCGCTTCCCGTCGGCGAATCCGTCTATGAGATGGCGGAGCCGACCGGGGCCACGGCGGCGCCGATCTCCGTCTATTGCTACCGCGCGGCGGGCTGGACGCCGGGGCGGCCCATCGTGGTCGTGTTCCACGGCATGAAACGCAACGCCGAAGACTACCGCGCCGGCTGGGAGGACTTCGCCGACGCCGACGGGCTCCTGATCGTCTGCCCCGAATTCACCGACGAGAAATATCCGGGCGCGCGGTACTACAACACGGGCAACATCATGGACAAGACGAACGGCAAGGGCCAATGGCAGCCGAAAGACGAGTGGGTGTTCCCCGTCGTCGATCGCGTGATCCACGACGTAAAGGCGCGCCAGGACGCGGCGAGCAGCCCCGTCGTCGTCTTCGGCCACTCCGCCGGAGCCCAGATGGTGCACCGCTACGCATTGTTCGGCGGGCCCTCCGAAGCGGACCTCATCATACCCGCCAACGCGGGCTGGTACACGATGCCGAACCCGAACACGCCGTTCCCTTACGGCCTGAAAGGCGTTCCCCTCTCCGAGGCGGAGCGGGCGGCGGCCTTCGCCAAGCCCGTCGTCATCCTGCTGGGCGAGGAAGACACCCGGCGCACGGACAACCTCCGCCAGACGCCGGAGGCCGACGCGCAGGGCGGGAACCGCTTCGAGCGCGGCCAGCATTTCTACTACAAGGCGCGAAGCGAAGCCGCGAGAATCGACGCCCCGTTTCACTGGCGCCTGATCACCGTCCCCGGCGTCGGCCACAGCGGCTCCGCCATGGCCAAAGCCGCGCTGGCGGTCATCGAGCAGACGCTTCTGCCATAGCCGGGGCATCCTCGGGCAATCCTGCATTTATGCCCCGTCTATTGTTCCGCGGGAAAAATCGTGCTATCATAGAAACCGTCGGGAAACGCGGCGCGCCGGCATCGACAAAAGCAAGCAGTTTGGGAGGCATATCGAATGAACGTGAAACCATCTCTCGTCAAGGCGCTGACGACGGCGCTCGTCGCCGGCGCGGCATCCACGGCCTTCGCGGCGGCGAATCCCTTCGAGGACGTTCCGGCTGACCACTGGGCCTACGACGCGGTCTCGCAACTGGCGGCCGACGGCGTCATCGAAGGCTACGGCGACGGCACCTATCGCGGCGAACAGGAAATCACCCGCTACGAGATGGCCCAGATGGTCGCCCGGGCCATGGCCAAGCGCCCGTCCGGCGCCGACAAAGCCCTCGTCGACAAACTGGCCGCCGAATTCGCCGACGAGCTCAACAGCCTCGGCATCCGCGTCGGCGCCCTGGAGAAAAAAGTGGACAACGTGAAATGGAACGGCACCGTGCGTTACCGCTACTACAACGAAATACACCGCTGGAACCGCGACTTTTACGATTGGGAAACAGGCGAACGCCTCCCGGAGCACTTCCACGCGCAGTACGTCACCCTCCGCCTTGAGCCGGAGGTACGGATCAACAAGAACTGGACCGGCCATGCCCGCATTGATTACAACACCGACATGAACTCCGCGAAGAACGCCACCAACGGATCCATCGCGGATTTCGGAGTCAACGAATTCCAGGTTGACCGCATGTGGGTACAGGGCGACTATGGCAAAACCCGAATCATGCTGGGCAAACTGGCCTATTTCAGCAACATTGACCACGGCATGATGTTCGACCACACGGTATCGGGCGGTCAGATCACCTTCGGCAACAAAGTCAGGGCGACGCTGAGCGTCGGCCGGGTAAACGGCGTTTACGCGCGCTCCGACGTATGGCAGGTCCGGTGGGAAGACCCGGAAGGAGACTCCGCCAGCTATCAGGGCTTCGAGATATACAACGACCGCGCCGACAAGATCACCTGGGGCGTCGGCTACCATCGCTTCGTGAACAAGGCGCATTACAAGGCGATGTACTCCGGGAATTCCCCTGTCGATGAAAGCAAAGACGCGGCCAACATCTGGGAAATCGGCCTCGGCTGGCGGCTCGACAAAAACTTCCTGCTGCACGGCGCCTACGCCTGGAACACCGCGGCGGCAGAGGACGGCTCCTACGGGACCATGAATGTGAAACGCGCCTGGAGCGTTGAACTGGACTACAAGGGCGCCGATCCGGCGAAACCCGGTTCGTGGGGCGCCTTCATCGCCTATCGCCGCCTCGGGAGCGAAGCCGTCTGGGCCCCGACCTACGATGCCATCCTCCTCGGACAGAAAGGCGTGGAACTCGGCATCGACTACGTGCCGATGAAAAACTTCCAGGCGTCGGTCAAGTATTTCATCGGCAAGGATATGTAGCGTGATTTTCTTCCGGGCATAATCGGCAACCAGGACGCCAAAGCCTCCTCATTTTTCACCGAACTGAACTTCTTCTTCTGAAAACCGCATCAAAACAGCCCGTGAAGCCTCCCGCTTCACGGGCTTTCGCATTGAAAAAACGGAACCCCCTCACGGAGGGAAGGCTGAGCCTCCCCGCGGAGAGGGGGCACGAGATCCGGCGGACTGCGCAATAGCCCGCTGGACTATTGCGGCGAGCGCAGCGAGCCAGCGGGGAGGTCGTCAAGGCCCAAAGATTTCGGCTTTCAGCGGAAAGGTGTCAAGGCGACGGCTTGCAGCCGGGAGGTCGTCGCTTCGCTTCACGCGGTTTTATCATGCGCCGCGCCCCTCCTTTTCGCCGCGGCGGGCCAGCAGCGTCCCCAGGACCGTGTAGAGGCCGATGATGGCCAGGAAGATGAAAGGGACGATCGCCGGCGGCAGCTTCAGCGCCGTGATACCGTAGATGCGCCGCAGCAGCAGGCGGTTGCCGACCTGATAGAGAACGGAAGCGTAAGCCCCCGCCGCCGCGATCAGCAGCGCCGCTACCCGGCAGCCGGCGCGGTAAAGCCGGGACGCGGTATCGAGCCGGCACCGGCGGACGAAGCGCCCCCAGAGGGCCGGCCAGTGAAAGCCCAGATGGAGCCCGCAGAGAATCAGCATGGCGTAGGAAAAACCGATATGGACGCGGCGCACGGGAATGCTCCGCTCCCAGCCCGGGCCGAGGATGCCGTGGAAGAGATTCCGGGCGATGACGAGGCCGGTCAGCGTGGCCACCAGGAAGGCCGCGAACAGCGCGACGTTCACCAGATCGGGGAGACGGCGGCGCCAATGCCCCTGCCGCAGCGAGGAAAACCAGCCGCGGTTCCAGTCGAAGTGCAACAGCGCCAACAGCGGCAGGACAAGCCCCAGCGCCTCATGCAGCCACTTCGGGAAAACGCGGAAACACATCAGGACGATCAGCACCACCAGCATCGCTATATCCAGGACGATCTTCTTCATGACGCGCCTCCCTCCCGACGGAGAATCTTTCCTTCCTAATTGTAGCCGATTTGCCGGAAGAAGGGAACCTCTTTTTCCGGCGGAACCGGAACGATGGAAAACTGACATGGTGCCTGGTATTTTTACAATTTTGGGTCGATGACCGGGAGAGAGGCAACGCGTCGCTCCTTGTTATTCATGGGTTGGCGGCCATCGAAGAAACGCCCCTCAAAAATACGAAGTACAAATTTTGTAGTTCTGATTTTGGATCGCTTCTCCGGGAAAGGCGACGAAGCCCTGCCATATATGCTTTTTCGGCAGGTCGGAAAAAGGGATCTTCTGCCAAATTGCGCGTTTTTGACAAAAACCGGAGGGGCCCGTCGGGCATTCCCTGCGGTACGCCTTTCTTTCCGGAGCGTGAAAGTCCGGCGAACGGTCACGGGACCGCCGCAGGCGGTGGATGAGGTTCCACGGCATTACGCTCTACGCAAATCTGACTTATTCCGCGAAGAACTACAGTTCTCGCAGTTTTATCATGCCGTCTCCCTCCCTTCGCGCCCGCGACGTGCCGGTGGGGAGCGAAGCAAAAAAAGGCGCCCAGCGAATGGGTGCCTTTTTTGATCCGATGCCAACGAGCGCTAAGACTCCCGCCTCTAAGGCGGAGGATAAGCGCTCGTAAAGCCCTGGGGTAATTCGACGAAATTCCGTGGGAGTAAAAAACTCCCCCGGAATAAATCTCATTTTATTGTGCAACGGTGGGTTTTCGTGTACAATTACGATTGGGGAAATGTGGATACTGTATGGGCCACTCCCGTCGATGGGCGGTGAGGATGAGAAAGGCAGGGGCCGGGTATGTTGATGATGGATGTCCACAGGGGGCACTGTCCCGTAAGCGCGAACCGGCGCGAAGAACTCCATATCCTATCCCACCGGGGAGGGGGCGCGGCCCGTCCTCTTTTTGGCGTATCGCTTTTCCGGGGCAGGCGGCGGCGTTTCCCGGCAGCGGCAGACAGGCGGCGATGAAAGCGCCGGGAAGCAAGAGCGCGGGGGCCGGGCGGCCTTCGCTTTGGGCATAGCCGGCAACGGGACGTGAAAGGACGGATGCATCATGGCATGGGAAGCAAACGACAGCGTAGCGGTGTGGAACGGCAATATTGCAAGCGGCGAGGTCACTTTGCCGGCGGTGGTGGGTGGCAGCGCGTTTCATCACGTCAGCGTCACCGGAGACGTGACGGGCGACACCACGATAACCGGCAGCGGCGCCGCCGATACCGTCGAGGTCGGCGGGGGCATCGGAAACGTCAACAATCCAGGGAATACCGTCGTAAACCTCGGTGACGGCGGCAACAAGCTCGATGTGAAAGGGAAGGGTTTCACGTACTCCCTGGAGCACGCCACCGTCACCGCGGGCGCGGGCGACGACACCGTCCTTCTCCCTTATGGGACGAAAAAGTCCTCCATCGGCCTCGGGGCCGGCAACGACCGGCTGACGCTTTGCGGCAGTGACGGGTATGCCGATTCCCTGACGGTCGCCATGGGCGCCGGCGACGATACCGTTGTCATTTCTTTTCGGGTTGATGGCGGCTATCTGGCCAACGGCTCGGCCATCGACCTCGGGGACGGAGCCAACCGGCTCGAAATCAACGGGATGAAATCCAGCAACGCGAATTCCCTGGAGGACTCCACCGTCACCGGGGGCACGGGCCGCGACACCGTCAGGCTCGCTTACGGGGCGAAGAACGCGGTCATCAGCCTCGGCGCCGGCGACGACGAGCTGACGCTTTGCGGCATCAGCGGCTATGCCGATTCCCTGACGGTCGCCATGGGGGCCGGCGACGATGCCGTTGTCATTGAGGGAAAACCCAACCGCGGCTATCTGACCAACGGCTCGGCCATCGGCCTCGGGGAGGGCGCCAACCGGCTCGATATCAAAGGGTATGATGGCGATAACATTTCCGTGAATGAATCGACCATCACCGCGGGCGCGGGCAGCGACAGCGTCAATATCAATAAAGGCGTAAACAAATCTTCCATCAGCCTCGGCGGCGGCGGCGACACGCTGACGATTGGCTACGTTGTCGGCGGAAGCTCGACCATCGACCTCGGCGCCGGCGACAATTCGCTGGCGATTTCCGGCTATGTCATCCAGTCCACCGTCCGCGCGGGGGCGGGCAACGATACGATCACGGTGCAAGGCGCCTCCAGCCAGGCGAGGATCGACACCGGGGCCGGGCACGACAGTCTTCGTGTCAGATACGCTAAGAATGGTACGGAAATCTACCTCGGCGAGGGCAACGACTCGTTCAGCTCGGACGAAGAAGCCAAGCAATCCACCATCGACGCCGGCGCGGGCAATGATTATATAAACCTGTCATCTTCCTCCGTCGATTCCCTCACGCTGTACCTCGGCGCCGGCGACGATACGCTGCGGCTGAAATACAACGGGCTCACGAAAATCGCCTGCTCCCTCGGCGCCGGTGACGTGCTCGTATTGACCGATGCCAATCTTAGCGGGAAATCCGTCGAGGCGACGACGGATACGCTCCGCGTCAACGGCGGCACCGCGACCAATATCACCCTGGCGTCGGCCGACCTCCACCTGGACATCACGGGCACGGTTACCGGGTGCGGGTTCAGCCTCGGCGCCGGCAAGGACACGCTGACGATCGGCGGCAATGTCGTCAACACCACCATCGACGCCGGCGCCGGCAACGACGAGGTGGACCTGGCGGGCGGCGTCGCCGATTCGCTGGCGCTGACGCTGGGCGGCGGCGACGATACGCTGAAGGTCAAGGCGCTGGACGACCTCGGGAAAATCACCGGCGAATTCGACGCCGGCGACCTGGTCGTGCTGCGTGAGACGGTCGGCGGCAGCCTTACCGATGTCCTGAAGCTCGACGACAGCGGCCATCTGCTCGTCAACGGCGCGTCCTCGGGCATCACCGTGGCGGCGTACCCGGGCGGGGGAGAGACGAAGTACGCCTTTTACGCGCAGAACGGCGCCACCGGCGACAAGGTCATGATTTCCTATCCGCCATCCTCGCCGACGCCACCGGGGCCGACGCTGCCGCCGGGCTATTGGAACGACGACGGTATCTATGTCATCACCGGCGTGGACGGCGACAACAACATCGACATCCGGGGCCTCGACAGCGTGGTCATCGTGTCCCTGGGCAGCGGCTCGGACACGGTGGCGGCGACGGGCCGCGGCGACACGATTTTCACCGGCGGCGGCAATGACAGCGTGTTTGTCAGCGGCGCCAGTGGCGGCTACCTCGACCTGGCCGGCGGCGACGATACGCTGAATCTGGCCGGGGCCAACGCCACCGTGAACCTCGGCGGCGGCAACGACAAAGCCACCGTCAGCAGCGACAACGCGAAAATCGACCTCGGCGACGGCGCCGACACCCTGGCCCTCACCGGCCTCGGCGGCACGGTGAAAGCCGGCACCGGCGACGACGTCCTGGACGTCACCGGCGGCACCGGCCATTCCCTCGACGCCGGCAGCGGCAGCGACTCGATTTCCGTCCGCGGCACCTACGAAACGATCTACGCCGGCACCGGCGACGACACCATCATCTTCGACGGCACCGGCACCGACGGTTTCCACTACGTCGAACTGGCCGAGGACAACAACCTCGTCAGCGTCAAGGGCGGCGACGGCCATACCACCATCAACGGCGGCGTCTCGGCCGACAGCCTCTACTTCACCGTCGGCAACGTGGAGCGCGACCTGCTGAACCTCGGCGGCGGCAACGATTATGTGTTCTTTGATAGCCCCAGCGCCGGCGGCACCGTCGCCCGGGCCAACAACACCACCCTGGACGGCGGCATCGGCGACGACAGCGTCTATGCCTGGTCGGCGGAGCAGGCCATCCTGGACGGCGGCACCGGCGACGACAGCATCAACATCGTCAACGCCCGCTACGCCACCATTGTCAGCGGCAGCGGTGACGACACCGTCCTTCTCGGCACGGACGCCAACGGCAACAATGCCACCGACAACAGCACCGGCTACAACGTCGTCAACCTGCGCGGCGACGGCGACGGGAAAGGCCACAACGTCGTCACCATCGGCGGCGGCCTGACCAACAACACCATCTACGGCGGCACCGAGAAGGACCTCATCGACCCCGGCCAGTCCGGCGGCCGCAACGCGGGCACCCCGACGGCCCAGCACCCCCCCATAACCCCCCGCCAGCGCGACGCCACCCGCACCCCCCCCGCCGGCAGCAC
>JAEEGN010000307.1 GCA_016280345.1 Selenomonadaceae bacterium
CGGGACGGGGGCGGCGTGAAACCGCTCCAGGGCGTTACCGATGAAAGCCGGCACCTCGCGGCCGCTGACACCGAACTGCGCCCCCAGCACGTCCCGGTTCCACCAGAGACCGCAGACGACGGGGAAATCTTTTCCTTTCACCTTGTCAAAGATCAGGGCTTTCTTCCCGCCCTCGAATCGCTTGGCGATGCCGGCCAGCTCATGCACCGGGTCCACCTCGGTGCGGACGTGGGCGATCATGCCCTTCTCCTCCAACGACTTGATCATGGTACGGAAATCCATACAGGTCTTGCCTCTCTTTCTTGCTCTTATTGCATTTTACATAGTGTAAACCAAACTCATTGCGCCTTGAACAGTGGCATGGTGGCCAGGAAAATGATATCGGTACGCTTGGCGGCGTCGCCCTCGGCGATGACCGCGGCCTCGGCGATGACCTGGCCGCCGGCTTTTTCCGCCAGCGCTTTCAACGCCCGCATGGACCCGCCCCGGCTGATCACGTCGTCCACCAGAAGTACGCGGTGCCCCTGGAGGCGCTCGATGTCTTCCTGCATGAGGTAGAGGCGCTGCCGACCAAAGGTGGTGATGGATTCTTCCTCCACCCAGATGGGGTTTTCCATATAGGCTTTGACGGACTTCCGGGCGACAACGTACCGGTCCATGCCGAGATGACGGGCCAGCGCCTCCGCCATCGGGATGCCCTTCGTCTCCGCCGTCATCAGGACATCCGCGCCCCGCGGGACCTTCTTCGCCAGCTCTTTGGCGCAATGCTCCGCCAGCTCGATGTCGCCCAGGATGACGAAAGCGGCGATGGCCTTGTCGCTGTCGGGCAGGTTCAGGATGGGGAGCCGGCGCTTCATGCCCGCGATGTCGATTTCGTGAAACCGGTCTGTCATGGTAGCATCTCCTTTTTTCTGTCGCGCGCGCCGCGAGTTCTTCCCCGCAGGCGCGCGCCGCCCGCGGGGATCGCGTCAGCGGATGAAATGGGTGGGCGTCGGCGCTTCCTTTTCCGGCAGGCCGTACTTCTCCCTACCCAGGGCGATGCTCTTCATCAGGAACGTCATGTTCCGGGCCAGCGTCCGCATCGTCTGGAGCCCCTCCGCGTCCTGCGACGCCTCGCCCGGCGCGAGGCCGTGGACGCTGTTCCAGTACTGGCTCGACGCCACCGGCATCCCGGAAATCGTGAAGTACTTGTTGAGCTCGTCGAAGGTGGCGGAGCAGCCGCCCCGGCGCGCCACGACGACCGCCGCGCCCACTTTCATCGCCTTGTCGAAGCCGGTGCTGAAGAACAGCCGGTCGAGGAAAGCGACGAGGGTGGCGTTGGCCGAGGCGTAATAGACCGGCGAGCCCACCACCAGACCGTCCGCCGTCTCGAAGGCCGGCGCCGCTTCGTTCACCGCGTCGTCAAAGGCGCAGCGGCCTGTCGTCTTACATGCTCCGCAGGCGATGCAGCCCCGGACCGCCTGGCTGCCGATATGGAAATACTCCGTCTTCACGCCGTTCTCATCGAAAACCCGACGCATCTCATCCAGCGCCAAAGCCGTATTTCCCCTGGCATGAGGCGACCCGTTGATCATCAAGACTTTCATACGATCTTCTCCTTTCGTGGCAGTCGCTGCGGCAGATTTACCGCAGATAATGGACGCGGCCTTCCTTGCGGGGCGCGGGAGATGGCGTATCGCCGGCCGCGTAGCCCAGCGCGCAGTGGCCGACGCCCTCCCAGTCGCCCTCGATGCCGAGTTTTTTCAGGAGCGCCTTGCCCTCCGGCATCTCGAACTCCTCCTTCGCCCGGTGGATCCAGCAGCTTCCGACGCCCAGCGCGTGAGCCGCCAGCATCAGATTCCCCATCACCAGGCTGCCGTCATAGACGGCGGTGGGCCGGGACTTGTCCGCCAGCACGATCAAAAGCTCCGGGGCGCCGTAGAAAGGATCGACGCCCTCCTTCCAGCCGCCGATCTGACAGTTCAGCACCGAGAGCCGGTCACGGATTTCCCGGTTCGTCACGGCGACGATCTTCGTCTGCTGCGTGCCCATGCCGCTGGCGGCGTAGAGCCCCGCCTCAATGATAGCGTTCAGCGTCTCCTCCGGCACCAGCTCCGGCTTGAACTGCCGGACACTCCGCCGTTCCTTCAAGGCCTTCAGGATCTCGTTCATGCAAATCGTCCTTTCTATGAATCGGATGAAACCCGCTCTCTGACGGGAACGGGCAGGAAAACGAAGCGGCGGCAGGGCGTTCCCCGCTGCGGGATGGACGGGAGACGGTCAGGGACTTGCGATAAGGAAACCGTCTCTTTCGCGTTGCCGGCGGAATTGCCGGAACGGTATCGCCGTCGGGAACATTATAGCACACGAATCAGGTCCGCGCCAGCCCGTCGGCGGGCGGAAAGCGGAAATCCTCCGCCGCGTTTTTGCCCGTCAAAAAAGACTGCCGCGCGGGGAGTAAATCACAGGGGCCGGGGGCAGTCTTTTTTGATTTTGGACGAGGCAAGGGGGTGTTGCCGCCTTGCCGTGTATTATACTTTGACTTCGCCGGCCAG
>JAEEGN010000308.1 GCA_016280345.1 Selenomonadaceae bacterium
CAGCGCCTATGCCGCCCGGGCCCCGAAAGCGCCCCCGGCCTGGCGCGACAAGCCCCGCTGCAGCGCGGCGCCGATGGAAAAGATCGACGCCGGCGCCCCCCGGAGCGACTATCTCTGCCCCCATTGCCGGGAAGGGCGCCTGCGCCTGATTCACGGCCGGAACGGCAGCTTCTGGGGCTGCTCCAACTATCCCCGCTGCACCGCCACCTTTGACGACGCCAAAGGGAAACCGGTGCTGCAAAAGGAATAAACCGAAACCATCGCCAATCACAGGAGGGACTTTCGTTTGGACGCATTCACCGTCGCCTGGCAGCTCGTGGTCATTGCCTTGCTGGTGGCCCTCAACGGCTTCTTCGTCGCCGCCGAGTTCACCATCGTCAAGGTCCGCCCGTCCCAGCTCGAGGAACTGATCGCCGACGGCAACCGGCAGGCGCGCTACGCCAGGACGCTGGTCGATCACATGGACGTATCGCTGTCCGTCACCCAGCTCGGCATCACGCTGGCCTCGCTGGGCCTGGGCTGGGTAGGTGAGCCGTATCTGGCGGCCATGCTCCGGCCCGGTCTGGCGGCGGTCGGCGTCACCGGCGCCGCCGTCGACACCATCGCCTTCGCGGCGGCCTTCTCGCTGATCACCGCCGCCCACATCATCCTCGGCGAGCTGGCGCCGAAAAACATCTCCATCGTCAAGCCCCTGCCGGTGCTTTTGGGCATCTCCCTGCCGCTGCTGCTCTTCCAGCGCCTCACCTATCCCTTCGTCTGGCTGCTCAACACCATCGCCAACCACACGGTGCGTTTCCTCGGCTACGAGCCCGAGGCGGAGACCAACGACGCCCACTCGGAGGACGAGATCCGCATCCTGATGGCCGAAAGCCGCAAGCAGGGCTACATCGGCAAGACGGAATACGACTTCGTGGACAACGTCTTCGACTTCTCCGACAAGGAAGCCCGGGACATCATGACGCCGCGCACCGAGATGGTCTGCCTGTTCCTGGAGAACGGCACCGAGAAGAACATCCAGATCGCCCTGGAGCAGCATCTGACGCGCTATCCCCTGTGCCGCGAGGACAAGGACGACATCGTCGGCTTCCTCCACATCAAGGACCTGCTCTCACCGCTCTGCCAGGGGCGCCGTCCGGACCTGCGCCAGCTGGCCCGCCGGGTGCTGGTGGTGCCGGAGACGATGGCCGTTTCCCGCCTCCTCAAGACGATGCAGCAGAAGCGCTCCCAGCTGGCCATCGTGGTGGACGAATACGGCGGCACCGCCGGCATGGCCACCATCGAGGACGTGGTGGAGGAAATCGTCGGCGACATCCAGGACGAATTCGATCAGGAGCGCCCCGCCGTGGAGCGCCGCGGCCCCCGCGTCTTCTCCATCGACGGCCGGCTCCTCATCGAGGAGGTCAACGACATCCTCGAAACCCATCTGGAAGCGGACCTCATCGACACCATCGGCGGCTGGCTGTACGCGCAGGTCGAGACGCCGCCCCGGGTAGGCCAGGGCGCCTCGGTGGGCGGCAACGCCTTCTTCGTCGAGGAAACGGAGCGTCTCCGCATCACCCGGGTACTGGTGAAGCTGGGCCACGACCTCCAGGAGGAACACGACGAGATCCAGCCGCCGTCGCCCTGAAACCTGTCGTTTCCTGTTTTGACCTGTATTTAGGAGGAATCCCGCCATGCTGTCGTTTTCATTCGTTCACAACTGCCTGCACGTCCTCGACCTCGACCGGTCCATCGCCTTCTACCATGAAGCCCTGGGGCTTCTGGAGGCGCGGCGGAAAGAAGGGCGCGGCAAAACCTTCGTCTATCTGAGCGACGGCCGCTCCGGCCACGAGCTGGAACTCATCTTCGTCCACGACCGCACCGCCCCTTACGACCTGGGCGAAAACGAAATCCATCTGGCCTTCGCCGTGGACAACATCGCCGCCGCCCACATGCTCCACGAGCAGATGAACTGCATCTGCCACGAGCTGCCCGACAAGGAAGTCTATTTCATCAGCGACCCCGACGGCTACTGGACGGAAATCCTGCCCAGTGACCACGAAAACCTGCGGTAAGGGAGGAAACGGTCCATGGAGTGGAACGAAACGAAAGCGCAGGCGGCCATTGACGCCTTCGCCGTCGAAACCGACACGCTGCGGCA
>JAEEGN010000309.1 GCA_016280345.1 Selenomonadaceae bacterium
GGAAGCCGAAGTAGCCGCCTGGGATTCGGAAACGGTGATTGCCCGCTGCGGGGAGACTTTCATCATCGAGGCGATGAATTCGGAAGCAGTACAGTTCGGTCGGGCTTACCGGGACTATTTCTCGGCTGAGGACCGGACGGATGCCGGGCGCTTGGGCGAGTTCGCCCGCATGAAAGAACTCTTGCTGTCGAATTCCTTCAGCGAGCTCATGCGGAATCTTATTCCCGATCTGCCCTTCGTGAGCCGTATGGAGGATAGGAACCAGCCGCCGGTCATTTACGCTCTGCAGGAAATCGGCGCCTGGTTCGGCATTCCCCGGGACCGCTTCCGGCTGCCGGAGGCGGCAGCGAGGATCACCGAGGTCCGCGATATCCTCCGCGTTTTGGGGAACCGCGACCTCCATGGACGGGAGGTTAGCCTGGAACCCGGCTGGGAAAAAACGGATATCGGCCCCCTGATGGCCTTCCGGGACGGGAATCCGATACCAGTGCTACCGGTGACACCGGAGAGTTACGAATATGTTGACCTCGAAAAGGGCAGGAGAATCCCCGTTACAGCGGAAATCGCCACCGGCTTCGATACCCGTGCCTACTGTTTTTGTCAGGGATTGCCCGAGGACATCGACTCCCTCTGGAAATGGTTTCGTTGGGCTTCCCGGCTTTGCTGGGAACGGGACTACTGGCTGCTCCTGTTTTGCTGCCTGATCGCCGGCTTCATTCCGGTCATTACGCCGCTGGTGACGCAGACCATCTTCAACGACATCATCCCCAGCTACGACAAGAATGCGTTGCTCCTGGTGGTGCAGGTCATGTTCGTGACCTCGGTCGCCGGCGCGTTGATTTCGCTTGTGCGCGGCATCACCGTACTGCGGATCAAGAACCACGTCCGCGTCTCCGCCGAGTCCGCCCTCTGGGTCAAGCTGTTGTCACTGCCCGCCGCCTTTTTCCGGCGCTATCAGGTCGGCGACCTGGCTATGCGGATGCAGGGCGTGAGCATCCTGTCCCATCAGCTTTCCACCACCGTGGCCAACGGCATTTTTAACGGCATCTTCTGTTTCTGGAACCTGTTGCTCATGTTCTGGTACAGTTACAAGATGGCCCTGTTGGCCGTCTTCGTCTGGTTCGTGTTCCTGGTGCTGTCACTGTTCTTTTCCTGGCGAAAGGTCAAATTCCAGCGGGAAAAGGTCACCGCCTCCGGACGTGTTTCCGGCCAGCTCCTGCAACTTCTGAACGGCCTCAACAAATTCCGCCTGCGGGCGGCGGAGGAGAGGGCCTTCTATCTCTGGACAAAGCCCTTTGGCGAGGAATGGAAATGGAACCGCAAATCCCGTTGGCAGGACAACTGGCTGGGGCTCATCACGCAGGCCCAGCCCATCGTCCTCAATTTCTGTGTATTTTACTACACTATGTCGCTTTTGGACATGGAGTTGACTACCGGCACCGAATTTATGAGTACGGCAAACTTTTTGAGTTTCAATGCCGCCATGGGGAGCTTCGGCAACGCCCTGAACGGATTCAAGGAAGGTGTCGTCACCATTTGGGGCATTGTGCCGTCGATGGAACGCATCCTGCCGGTCCTGCGGGAAAGAAGCGAAGTCTCCGAGAGCAAGATGCCCGCAGGGGAACTGACCGGAGAGATGGAAGTAGTGGCGGTGGATTTCCGCTACCATCCTGAAACACCTTTGGTGCTGAAGAACGTTAACTTCTCCGTCCGCCCCGGCACCTTCCTCGCCATCGCCGGCAGTTCCGGCAGCGGCAAGTCCACGCTGCTCCGCGTCCTTCTGGGGCTGGAAAAACCGGAAAGCGGTTCGGTTCTTTACGACGGCCAGGACCTCGGCGAAATCGACGTCTCCTCTGTGCGCCGGCAGATCGGCGTTGTCATGCAACACGGTCAACTCTTAGAGGGCAGTATCTTTTCCAACATTGTCGGCTCTCTGCCGCTCACCATGGATGACGCCTGGGAAGTGGCGCGCCTTGTGGGACTGGAAACGGACATCAAGGAACTCCCTATGGGAATGCATACCCTGGTCAATGAGGGGGGCACGACTTTTTCCGGCGGCCAGCGTCAGCGGCTGCTGATTGCCCGATCATTGGTGAACCACCCGCGGATTGTTGTCTTTGACGAAGCCACCAGCTCTCTGGACAACGAAACTCAGGCTATCGTCGCGCAGACGCTGGAAAACATGCGGGCCACACGCATTATTGTCGCCCATAGGCTCTCGACGATTCGGAACGCCGACCGCATTCTCGTCCTGGACCGGGGGCAGATTGTAGAGGACGGAACCTACGACGAGCTAATGAAAAAAGGCGGCCTCTTCGCAGAGCTGGCCGCCCGTCAAATCGCCTGAAGGCCTGGAGGCGTCCCCGTCAATGCGCGGGATGCCTCCAGGCTTTTGTTTTGGCACTATAGGTATTTGCGGATGAAACTTCCGGTGCTTTTCTGCCGAACCTCGGTCAGGGCTTCTTCCGATACCCGGAAAAACGCATCGTATGTGGCACTTGCCGGACCGATGGCAGCGCTGATGCTGACGGATACAGGGAATTCCAGACCTGGCAAATGAGAGGTGAGGTCGAAGATTTCACCGGAAACTCGTTTCAGGAAATAATCGGTGCCGGCGTTCGGCGTGAAAGCCGCGAAATCTCCCTTTTCCAGACGGAAAACCACGTCCGTCTGCCGGAAAACCGACAGCAGCATCCGGGCGAACTTTTGCAGTACCAGGTTGCATGAAAACTCGCCATAAATATCGTTGATACTTTGCAGGTGGTCGATATGAAAACGGAAGAATGTATTGTCGCGTCCTTCGGCGGCCTCCTTCAAGGCCGCTTCTGCCATCTTTCGGCCGGCCGCTTCGGTCAGGAGTCGTGTCAGTGGATCATGCATGGCCGGACGTTCCTGTCCCGGACCAGCGGCCGCCCTCATCCGAAGGAGGTAATACGGCGTATTGTCCTGCAGGACGACACCGGCGATTCCCTCCATCGGCTGATAGGTCTGTGCGATCAGAAACCGCTCCAGTTCCGGGACCCAGGACCGGACCCGGGACTGCTTTTCACCGCCCGCCGCCCGGGCGATACGCGACAGAAGCAACGGCGACAGATTGGGGCAGGTTTCCAGTACCGGTGCGTTCAGGGAAACGTCCATCGCCACGCCGATGAGTTGTCGCGCTGCCCGGTTCAAATAGACAGGAATGAAATCCGTCGGTTTCCCCGCCGTATCATTGACCACACGTAGCCAGACGACTGCGATTGGCAGCGAATCCAGAGGCGCCACCAGAGCCGAGAATTCTTCCTTTTCCGTCATAACGCCAGGCCTCCCTCCGGCAAACCATCTTCATAAAGCGCATTTTTGTCATATTATAGCATATGACGCCTTTTGCCGCCATTTATTTCGACGTTGGAGGGAAACCCGGCCGGTATTGATGTATGGCTTTTTACGCGATATAATGGGGACGTGCTCCGGCTTGAAACGATAATCGGGCGTAGCCCCGGGGCAGGGAAATGGTGAAACGGTAGTATCATGGGAGGGCGGAAATAATGGCGATGGTGCCGAAGCTCAATACGATGCAATTCAATAAGGAAGTGCCCTTCCGGGTAAAGGCCCCCTTCGCCCCGATGGGCGACCAGCCCCAGGCCATCGAGGACCTGGCCCGGGGCATCGAGAACGGCATGGACGCCCAGGTGCTCTTGGGAGCGACCGGAACCGGCAAGACATTCACCATTGCCAAGGTGATTGAGGCGGTGCAAAAGCCAACCCTCGTCATCGCTCACAACAAGACGCTGGCGGCTCAGCTCGCCAGTGAGTTCAAGGCGTTTTTCCCCGAGAACTATGTGGGCTATTTCGTCAGCTATTATGATTACTATCAGCCGGAAGCCTATATCGCCGCAACGGATACTTATATCGAAAAGGACGCCTCCATCAACGACGAGATCGACGAACTGCGCCACTCCGCTACCTGTTCCCTGTTCGAGCGGCGGGACGTGATTGTTGTGGCCAGCGTGTCCTGCATCTACGGCCTGGGTTCTCCGGAAAGCTACCATGAGATGGTCCTTTCCCTGCACAAGGGGCAGGAAGTGGACCGGGACGCCGTTCTGCGGAAGCTCGTTTCCATCCAGTACGAGCGCAACGATATCGCCTTCGAGCGGGGACGTTTCCGGGTGCGGGGCGACGTCATCGAGGTATTTCCCGCCGGATACAACAACCGGGCCGTTCGCATTGAGTTCTTCGGTGACGAGATCGAGCGTATCGTGGAATACGACGTGACCACCGGCGGCGTTTACGGCGAGCGCACCCATTCCATGATCTTTCCGGCCTCCCATTACGTTACTTCCCAAAACGACATGGAGATTGCGATGGGTTCCATCCGCGAGGAATTGGCGGAACGACTGAAAGTCCTGGAATCCCAGGGAAAGCTCCTGGAGGCGCAGCGCCTTTCCCAGCGCACGAACTATGATCTGGAAATGATGCAGGAAATGGGTTACTGCTCTGGCATCGAGAACTACTCCCGCCATTTGACGCACCGGGCGCCCGGCGAGGCTCCCTATACGCTTCTGGACTATTTCCCCGAGGATTTTCTCATCGTCATGGATGAGTCCCACGTCACCATGCCGCAGCTTCGGGCTATGTATGCCGGCGACCGTTCCCGCAAGATTTCCCTCGTCGATAACGGGTTCCGCCTGCCCTCGGCTTTTGACAACCGTCCGCTGACGTTCGAGGAATTCGAGCAGCGCATCAATCAGATCATCTATGTTTCGGCGACGCCGGCGGAATATGAACTGGGCCGGGCGCAGCAGGTCGCCCAGCAGATCATCCGTCCCACAGGGCTGCTCGATCCGGTGGTGGAAGTGCGTCCTCTGGAGGGGCAAATCGACGATCTGATGGCCGAGATCAAAGCCCGCGTCACCGCGGACGAGCGGGTACTGGTGACAACGCTGACGAAGAAAATGGCCGAGAACCTTACGGACTACCTGGGGAAGGCCGGGGTCAAGGCAAAGTACCTTCATTCAGATGTCGACACGCTGGAAAGGCTGGAGATAATA
>JAEEGN010000310.1 GCA_016280345.1 Selenomonadaceae bacterium
AGCACGTCGCCCATGCCGAGGATGCGCGAGGCCATGCGGTCGGGGTAAAAGGGCTCCAGCGCTTCGAGTTTCTCGCCCATGCCCACGAACTTGATGGGGCAGCCCGTCACCGCCTTGACGGAAAGGGCCGCGCCGCCCCGGGCGTCGCCGTCCATTTTCGTCAGCACCACACCGTCGAGCCCCAGGTCGTTGTGGAAGGACTCCGCCACGTTGACGGCGTCCTGGCCGGTCATGGCGTCCACCACCAGCAGGATCTCGTGGGGTTTTACCTCAGCCTTGATGGACTTGAGCTCCTGCATGAGCTCCTCGTTGATGTGCAGGCGACCGGCGGTGTCGATGATGACCACGTCGGCCACATGGGAGCGGGCATAAGCTATGGCCTCGCGGGCGATGGTTACGGCGTCCGTGCCCGGCTCTTTGGCGAAGACCGGCACGTCCACCTGCTCGCCCAGGACCTGGAGCTGTTTCACCGCCGCCGGGCGGTAGATATCGTCCGCTACCAGCAGCGGGTGCTTGCCCTGCTTTTTCAGCGTCAGGGCCAGCTTGCCGGCCGTCGTGGTTTTGCCGGCGCCCTGGAGTCCTACCATCATGATGATGGTGGGCGGCGACGGCGAAATCGTCAGGCGGCTCTGGGTGCCACCCATGAGCTCCGTGAGCTCCTCGTCGACAATCTTGATGACGACCTGGGCCGGCGTCAGCGTCTCCAGGACCTCCTGCCCGATGGCCCGTTCCTTGACCTTCCTGACGAAATCCTTGACGACCTTGAAATTGACGTCCGCTTCGAGCAGCGCCATCCGCACGTCGCGCATGGCCTCGTTGACATCGGCCTCAGTGAGCCGGCCGTGGCCCCGAAGTTTCTTGAACGTTTCCTGCAGCCGTTCGGACAATCCTTCGAAAATCATATCCTATCCTCCCCGCCACGGTCCAGAAGCGGCGCCAGAGCCGACAGCAGCGATTGCCGTCCGGCTTCGTCGCCCCCCCGCATGGCGGCCAACTGGTCATAGATTCGGCCGAGGACCGCCTGTTCCTGCCGGCGGCGGGCGAGAAGCCCCAGCCGCGCCTCGTATTCCGCCAGCGCCCGTTCCGAACGGCGGAGGAGATCGTAGGCGGCCTGCCGGGAAACGCCCAGGGCGTCCCCAACCTCCGACAGGGAAAAGTCCTCGAAGAAGTACAGGGAGAGGCAGCGTTGCTGCTTCTCCGTCAGCAGCGCGCCGTACAGGTCGAACAGCGCCGCGTTGCGGAAACGGTCTTCCAGCATGGCCCCTCTGACGCTCCTTCCTTCTCTGTCACGCAAGCCATTATAACGGAGGCGGACGACCCTGTCAAGGGGTTTTGCTTGGCAGGATGAAAACTTTTTCGGAAAGGGGCAAGCGATGGCAGGAACAGCGTCGAAAAAAGGTTGACAGGAAAAAAATGATGTGTTACATTTGATGCGTAACTGATGTTGCATAACAGAATCAAGCGGCCCGATGCCGGATTTCAGCCGTGGATATTGTAAGGGAGGGCAACTATGGCACCAAGAACGAAGGTCACAAGGGACGAGATCGTCGAGGCGGCGGTCTGGATCACGAGAAAAAAGGGCATCGACGGCGTGACGGCGCGTGAGATTGGCACGGTGCTGGGGGTATCCACCCGGCCGGTATTCACCTGGTTCGACCGGGTGGAGCAGGTCAAGGCGGCGGTCTATGAATCGGCCAAAGGGCTCTATAAGGAATATCTGCAAAAGGGACTGGCGGGGCCGATTCCTTTTCTGGGCGTCGGGCAGCAATATATCCGCTTCGCCCGGGAAGAGCCGGAACTCTATAAGCTGCTGTTCCTGACCAGGCCCGGCGAGGGCGGCGGCGGCGCGATGGAGGCCATGCGATTCTCCCAGGATCTGGCGCGGGAATCCCTCATGCATATCTATCGAATGGACGCTTATACGGCGGATTGCTATTTCCGCGATTTGTGGCTGGTGGTGTTCAGCTTCGCCACGTTGCTGGTGACGGACGACTGCCCTTATACCGACGAACAGATGAGCGGCGTGCTGACCGAGGTCAGCCTCTCCATCTGCAAGGCGTACAAGGAGATTCCCGGCCTGGCCGAGGGCCGCTTTGACAAGGACGCGGTTTTCCGGGATCTGGTGAAGAAATGAACGGGATGTCGTGTATATCGGTTACCCATCGGCAGGCCGATGCGATTCCCGAATCGCAGGTGAAAGCGCATGGTTCTGCCTGAGATGATCCGATTTATCGTGGCTTCCCTTTACGGCAACTGAAACAAAAACCATCAAGGTACCGGAGGTAACTATGCATACGATCATGGAACGGGCCGTTCATGAGGATCTGCCGGAGATATTGGAGCTGCAGTACCTTTCCTATCAGAGTGAGGCGGCTTTGTTCGGCAACCGGACAATCCCGCCGCTGACGCAAACCCTGGAGGAACTGGCAGAGGAATACCGCGGCGGCACGATGCTGAAGCTGGTCGATGAAACCGGTGCGATCATCGGCTCGGTAAGGGCAAAGGAAGAGGACGGGGCGGTAAATATCGGCAAACTGATGGTCCATCCCCGGCACCGGCGGAAAGGATATGGGACGAGGTTGCTGGAAGCCGTCGAGCGGCTTTTCCCCGGGAAGCGGTACCGGCTTTTTACCAGCACGAAAAGCCTCGACAATATGCGGTTGTATGAAAAGCTGGGATATCAGGAATTTGCCCGGAAAGATGTTGACGATGAATTGCGATTCGTGTATCTGGAAAAAGCGGGAACGAAAAAGGAGGATTCATCATCATGAGCAAAATCATCGTACTGATGGGGAGCCCGCGCAAGGGCGGCAATACCGACCTGCTGGCCCGCGCTTTCGCAGAAGGCGCCGCGGCCCGGCACGAGGTCGAGGTGGTACGCGTTGCCGATTACGAGATTCATCCCTGCATCGGCTGCAACACCTGCTTTGCGCGGGAGGACCACAGTTGCTTCCGGAAAGACGACATGGCGCAGATTTACGAGAAGATGAAATCGGCCGATACGCTGATCATCGCCTCGCCCGTCTATTTCTACGGCCTCAGCGCCCAACTGAAGGCGTTGGTGGACCGGTTTCACAATCCGATACGCAAGGATTTTCCCCTCAAGCGGCTGGGACTGATCCTCGTCGGCGCCGACACGCTGCCGGCGCTGTTCGATCCGATCCTGCTCCAGTACCGGATGACATTGGAATATTTCCATCTGGAGAGCATCGGCACGGTCCTCGTCCGCGGCGCGGCGGACAAGGGGGACGTCCGCAAGACGGATGGCCTGGAGCAGGCCCGCGCCCTGGGCGAGAAGTTGGCGTAAAGAGGAAACGATATGGATGTCGTCTTGTATATCCACGGGAAAAACGGGAACGCGGCGGAAAGCGATCATTACCAGCCTCTGTTTCCCGGCTCCGAGGTCATCGGTCTGGATTACCGGACCTATACGCCGTGGGAGGCGGGAGAGGAAATCCGGGCCGCAGCCGAGATGCTGAAGGTCAAGTTTGAAAGCATCGTACTGATTGCCAACAGCGTCGGTGCCTATTTCAGCATGAACGCTGGCATTGACGGGATGATCCGGAAAGCGTACTTCATTTCGCCGGTGGTCGATATGGAGAAGCTGATCGGCGACATGATGACATGGGCGAAAGTGACGGAGACGGAACTGGAAGCCCGGGGCGTGATACACACCGAGTTCGGCGAGGATCTGTCGTGGGACTATCTCGCTTATGTCAGAAGCCATCCCATCGATTGGAAGGCGCCGACGATGATCCTGTACGGGCAAAATGACAACCTGACATCGTTCGAAACAATCCGCCGCTTCGCCCAAGCGCACGACGCCCCTTTGACCGTCATGGAAAACGGCGCCCACTGGTTCCATACCGAGGAACAGATGAAATTCCTGGACGATTGGATTTGCGCCGGGCAGCTTTCCATGGGTCCCTGAGAAAGGGCAACGGCGACGAGGCATTTTTCGGGAATCGGGAATGGTTGGAACGCCACAAGGCGATGATCGCGCAGCGGAAGAGGAACCATCCATCGCCGCTCAGCCCATCCCGGAATCCGCAACGGGTAATCGTGATTCGCTTCCCGCCCGGGAACGCCTGGATGCCTGCTTCGCCTTTGCGGAATACCGATCTATCATGCGCGATCGGACATAAAGCGTGGATGCGCGGGCGCTGATTGCAGAACAGGAGGAGGAGGGAACGGCATGAAGGCGAATGCTTCCCGGGAAACGGAAAGGATATTGCTCCGCCCGTGGGGCGAGGATGACGCCGGGGCGCTGTTCAGATACGCCAGTGACCCCGAAGTGGGGTCCCGCGCCGGCTGGCCACCGCATAAGGACATCG
>JAEEGN010000311.1 GCA_016280345.1 Selenomonadaceae bacterium
AAAGGCCGTCCTCGACCGCGTCCCGAAGGGCACGGAGGCGGCCAACGAAAAGGCGCTGGAAGCCGGCTACACGCTGGCCGCCAACGCGTAACGAAAGCGCCCGCCCCATCATACACGCTTGCCCCGGCCCCGCTTGAGGCAGGGGCTTTACTTTGTGCCGCCAAAAAGTAACGGCCTGTCTCCTTCCGCGGAGACAGGCCGTTTTTGTATGCGTTCAGACGGGGAAAAGTATCAGAACTCCAGCTTGTCCTGCCCCTTGAGCCAGGACATCATGCCGCGGAGCTTGGCGCCGACCTTCTCGATCGGGTGCTCGGCGTGGATGCGGCGCTGGGCCAGGAAGTGAGCGCGACCGGCGGCGCGGTTCTCCACCAGCCAGTTGCGGGCGAAAGTGCCGTCCTGGATCTCGGCCAGAACCTGCTTCATGACCTTCTTCGTTTCCGGAGTGATGATGCGCGGGCCGGAAACGTAGTCGCCGTACTCAGCGGTATCGCTGACGGAGCGGCGCATCTTCGCCATGCCGCCCTCGTACATCAGATCGACGATCAGCTTCATCTCATGGAAGCACTCGAAGTAGGCAATCTCCGGCTGATAGCCGGCCTCCACCAGCGTCTCGAAGCCGTTCTGGATCAGATGGGTGACGCCGCCGCAGAGGACGACCTGCTCGCCGAAGAGGTCGGTCTCGGTCTCTTCCTTGAACGTGGTCTGGATAACGCCGGCGCGGGTGCCGCCGATGCCGCGGGCATAGGCCAGGGCGATGTCAAAGCAGTTGCCCGAGGCGTCCTGCTCCACCGCGAAGACGTCGGGCACGCCGCCGCCCTCGGTGAAGGTGCGGCGAACCAGATGGCCGGGGCCCTTCGGCGCGACCATGAAGACGTCCACGTCCTCCGGCGGGATGATCTGCTTGAAATGGATATTGAAGCCATGAGCAAAAGCCAGGGCGCTGCCGGACTTGAGGTTCGGGCCGATCTCGTTCTTGTAGACGTCGGCCTGCTTCTCGTCGGGAATCAGGATCATCGTGACATCGGCCTTCTTGACGGCCTCGGCCACCGTCAGGACGGTGAGCCCGTGGGACTCCGCCGCCGCCTTGGACTTCGAGCCCTGGTAAAGGCCGACGACGACGTTCACGCCGCTGTCCTTGAGGTTCAGCGCGTGGGCGTGGCCCTGGCTGCCGTAGCCGATGATGGCGACGGTCTTGTTCTTCATGATGTCCCAATTCGCGTCCTGATCATAATAAGTTTTTGCCATAATACTCTCGCTCCTCACAATGTTCGTTGATCGTGTGCTCGCCGCGCTCCAGGCCGATGAGGCCCGTCCGGATGACCTCCAGGATGCCGTAGGGCGACAGGAGTTGCATGAAAGCCGTCACCTTGGCGTCCTCGCCGGTGATCTCGAAAATCAGCGTCGTCGGCTGCACGTCGATGACGTGGGCCCGGAAGAGCTCCGCCATCTTCAGCACGTCCAGCCGGTTCGTGTCGCTGGCTTTGACCTTGATCATCGTCATGCCGCGGAAGACCGACGCCCCGGCGTCCAGGCGCTGTACCGCGACAACATCCGGCAGCTTCTCCAGCTGCTTGATCATCTGGTCCACGAGGTTCTCGTCCCCCTGCACGACCACGGTGATCCGGGAAAACTCCGGCGACTCCGTCACGCCGACCGAAAGGCTGTCGATGTTGAACTCGCGCCGGGAAAACATGCTCGCGACCCGGACCAGCACGCCCGGCTGGTTCCGGACAAAAACGGACAAGACATTCCGCATCCTGGTCCCTCCTATCCTTTCTTCCGCACAGCGTACGCGTCCGGGTGTAAACACAGGTCCATTATCGCAGTATTCCCTTCATTTGTCAACCGTCGCCCCCAAGAAAATCTGCTTCGGACGGGGAAAGAGCGGCTTCAGGGCGTCCCCCGGTAGCGCAGCGCCAGCAGCGTGATGTCGTCGGACTGCTCCGCCGACCCGACGTAATCCCGAAGATCGCGCCGCACCGCCGCCAGGAGGTCTGCCATCGGGCCGGCGCTGTCCAGGCGGTCCAGCGCCGCCACGAGGCGCTGCTCCGAGTAGAGGTTGCCCGCCTCGTCCGCCGCCTCGGTGACGCCGTCGGTATAGAGGCACAGGATTTCCCCGGGGGCGAGCGTCAGCTGATGGACCGTATAGACGGCGCTTTCCTTCACGCCGAGCACGTTGGTCTTCTCCTCCATCGCCAGATACGAGAAACGGCCTTCGGCGTTGCCGAGAAGCGGCGGATTGTGCCCGGCGTTCACATAGGTAAAGGCGCCGGTCCCGACGTCCAGGACGCCGAAGAACACCGTCACGAACATCATCTCGTCGTTGTTCTCACAGAGCTGCCGGTTGGCCTGCGCCAGGATCGCGCCGAAATCCGTCCCCGCCCCCTGCTCCCGGGCTGCGGCCAGCACCGAGTTCTTGAGGGCGGTTTTGGCGACGACCATGAACAGCGCCGCCGGAACGCCCTTGCCGGACACGTCGGCGATGGTCAGGACGAGGTGGCGGTCATCGATCATATAGAAATCGTAGAAATCGCCGCCAACCTCCTTCGCCGGGTCCATCAGGGCGGCGAGCTCATAAGCCTGGCTACGGGAAAACCGCGGCGAGACGCTGGGGAGCATCCCCGCCTGGATATTCCGCGCCACACTGAGCTCGGTGGCGATGCGCTCCCGTTCCGCCGTCACCCGTGACAGGCTTTCCATGGACTTCTTGAGCTCGTCGGTCATGTAGTTCACGCAGCCGGCAAGGTGCTCGATCTCGTCGCCGGTCCGGATGTCGAGCTGCCGGTCGAGATTGCCGCGGGCGATGTCCTTCACGCCCTCTTCCAGCGCCAGGATAGGGCGCACGAAGTGGCCCGATACCCGGACGCTGAGGGCGGCCAGGATAGCGGCCAGCAGGAGCAGGAAGCCGACGCCCCAGGGAATCATCTGGCGGAACAGCGCCCGGAGCTGCCCGGTAAAGGAAACCATCTGGCCGAGGACGTTGTCCCGGGCCTGCTGTCCCGGGTAAACCACCGCTTCTTTCCCGGTCAGCATCCCGAAACTCCAGCCCAGGGAGCCGATGGGCGTGTAGGCGAGATAATACTCCTCGCCGTCCACCGTCACCGGCTGCACGTCGGACTTCCCCGCCAGCATGGAGGCGGCCTCGAAAGCCAGGCTCTTCTCCTCGCACTGGCGAATATCCCGGGGCTCGGAGGATACGGCCAGGACGCCCGACTCCCGCGTCGAGAACAGGATGCGTCCCGAGGGGCCGAGGACGAAACTGGCCCCTCCCCCTTCCTCCGCCGCGATGGAAACCGCCTCGCGGGAAATCTCCTCGGGGTTCACGTCAATCCCCGCGACACCGGCGAAACCGCTGCTGTCATAGTAGGGCGCGACGCAGGTAATGCAGAGCTGGCCGTTGGAGTCCCGGTAAATGTCGGTGAAGACCGGCTTCCCGCTTTGCGCGCCGAGCTTGTACCAGCCCATTTCCCGAGGGTCGTAGCGTTCAAGGAATTTCTGGCTGAACTGCTTGGGCCCGCCGTCCGCCGTGACATCCATGGCGACCAGATAGCCGTGACGGGAGCCGACGAATGCCGCGGAGTAAGTTCGCCTGAGCGAATACAGGGCACTGGCCAGATGCGAGGCCCGCCCCATCTCCTGCTGCACGGCGTCATCCTCGCTGCCGGAAAGCGCCGCGCTGAGATGAAGATACGGCTCGCCCGAAGCTATGGCCGTGTGGCGCGGAGCCGGCAGGGTAAGCGGTGGATAGTCCTCCGGCGAGCGCAGGAGTTCCGTCATCATGTCCGTGAGGAGCTGCACGTCGTCCGCGGTAACCTCCAGCTCGCGTTCAATCCGCTTGGCCCGTGCCTGGGCGATGGCCGAGATCAGCTTCTCCGCCTGCTTCTCCGCAAACTGTTCCGTGAACCGGGCCGCGTTCTCGCCCATGCCCCGGCCGCTCTCGATTGCCTTGTCCTCGGTGACGGACATGCCGGCGAAGAAAAGCAGACTTACCGTCAGGAGCGTCAGCAGACTGCCCGACAGCACCAGCAGCAGCACCCGGTGACGGATATCCATGGTAAACGGCTTCATCTTCAAGGCAGTATCTCCTTTCCCCCACCGTCATCGTCCGGCCATTGCGGCGGCCTGCTGACGGAATGCATCATCCGCGGCCGGCGGAGGGTTCTCCGTCATCCGCTTTCCCGGCGCTTTCCCCTTCGGGCACCGACTCGTCGTCCTCGTACACGACCTCCTGGTCGAAACCCGGCAGGATATCCTCCAGGAAATACCGCACCGCCGCCAGATCGATCCGCCGGAGCCGCCGTTCCCAGTAGCGGTACTTCCCCTGAAACGGGTTCGTGTTCCCCAGCTTTATCTCCTGCGCGCATTCCAGCATGGCATCGATCATGTCCGCCGCCGCCAGGATGCGCCCCTCCAGCGTATCGTCCTTGTCCTCGTCAAGGATCTCCGCGATGCGCCGCCGGTACTCGTCGTCCCTGATCTCCGACAGGATATACTCATGCACCAGCTCATTCTCGATCATGGCCAGCGCCCGGTTCACTTCTTCCTTCCGGTGCTTCGTGTGGTGCGGGATATCCCCGGTCACGCTCTCCTTGATATCATGGTTCAGCGCCTTGCGGTAAAGCCGCTTCCAGTCGATCTCGGCCCCGTTGCGCTCCTCGATGAGCCCGATGAGCTGCGCGATCTGCGCCACGAAAAACGAATGCTCGGCCACCGACGCCTTCTTGTAGAGGAACTCCACGTTCCAGCGCGTGATGTTCGCCAGCTTCCGCGCGTAGGAGAGAAAATTCGCCAGCCCCTCCGTCGCCGCCTGCTCCATATCAACCGCCCCTTCTCCGGGCGTGAACCCGACAGCGCCGCCGACAGATTCTCCGCCCTCATAAAATCCTATCGCGTTTTCCCGCAAAAGTAAAGGCGGATTCCCAAAAAATCCCTCCGCCAAAGGTTGACAAACCAACCGCAATCTGCTACACTAGGCAAGTGTTTAGTGGATTCGCTAGCTTAGCTCAGTTGGTAGAGCAGCTCATTCGTAATGAGCAGGTCGTAGGTTCAAGTCCTATAGCTAGCTCCATAGCAAACAAAGCCCCCGGTTTCCGGGGGCTTTTTCTTTTACACGCCGAAGAGCCCCGCAGTTGCGGGGCTCTTTTTGCAGGAAAGTCGCCGCGTTCATTCCTCCTGCACCAGGGACGCGGCGGTGTGGGAGACTTCTTCGCACTGGGCGGAAACCTTCCGCTTGCCGTCGGATTTCCCGGTGTTGAAGTTTGAGTACATATTACACGATTTTTAGGCTTGTACAGCATGGACTCTCCGGCAATCAATTTCTCTTTGTAGACTTCGTCCATGAACGTATAGAAGGACCGATCCTCCAACATGACCGTCACAATGCAAAGGATTTTCTGCATCTCGATTGATTCGGAAAGGAAGAACGCAAAGAACTCCGAATCCACTTTGACAAGCCGCCGTTTCACAAGGCTTAAAATCTCTTTGGCTCTGCTGGGGGACACCGCGCTGAACAGATTCTCCTCAACGCTCATCTTTTGAAGATCGTCGAAGGTTTTCCCTGCGCCAAATGCACAATCGCCGCTTTCATTTCCTGGAATCGCAGGGTATCTTTTGTCCGGCAACGGAACGGCGCGTCCAGTACATCAAATCTTATCATCGTTCCGCCACAGCCTCCGCACCCTTTTCTTCCGGGATGATTTCCAGGATGTCATCCACGGAGCAGTGAAATAAAGCGCAAATCTTTCCAATGCTCTCCATGGAAAGGGGCTCTTCCTTGCCCATCTTTGCCACAACATTGGAACTGACCTGCGCTTTCGTAATCAAATCGGTCTTTTTCATTTTCTTGTCGATCGATAGCTTCCAAAGCCTGTCGTAACTAACTTTCATACCCGTACCTCATGCTTTCCAAGCGCTCAATGAATCGCGGCGCGATAGCTATCCATATACGGAAAGCATACCATAAATCGGGCGAAATAACAATATTTATTGGCTCTTCACAAGATAATATCACTATATCTTAATATTTTCTCGTTCGTTATCCCAAATCCCCCAAAACGGCCCCAAAACGCCCAAAGCTCTCCAAAGCTCCACAACCCCACATAAGCGACTTGCAAATTTATCGGGATTATGCAAAAAGATTCCATTTTCATGTTGGGGATTATGCAAAAATATGATATGATAGCAACGGGGATTATGCAAAAATAGTGACATCGAAAGGAGAAGCAGCCCCATGTTCAAACGAAAAATTTACCAGCAAATGGTCGAATGGAAGAAGCTGTCCCGAGGACGGTCGGCACTTTTAATCCAAGGCGCACGGCGCGTCGGGAAATCTACTGTGGCGCAGGAGTTTGCTCGACGGAAATACAAGAGTTTTCTTTTAATTGATTTCTCGAAAGCTCGCCCTGAAGTCGTCAATCTCTTCAACGATATGCACGACTTGGACTTCTTTTTCTTGCAG
>JAEEGN010000312.1 GCA_016280345.1 Selenomonadaceae bacterium
AGAATTGACACATCTCAGCGTGACAGAATCGTTGCCATCGGCCAGGTCGATGGTACCTCTTTCGAATTCGCCCGTCACCGAAACGCCGTAACCTATGGTGTCATTATGGTTTGCCGCTACGATGGTAGAATCTTTGAAATTGTTATTGGTAATATACGTTCGGCTGTCGCCGTTAAGAGTAATAGTTGCCCCCATCGCTCACGCCCTCCTTCCGGCCGTCCGGCGTGTCGCCGGCGGTGTGTCCGTGTCAGAGAAACAAGCGGTCAGGACATACGAAGCCGGAGACACCGGCCGCCCGGCCGCAAGCTCCGAAACTTGCGGGTTGCCGAGCCCGGCCTCCCCCGAAAATGAAACAGCGCCACCACGTCGTCCGGCGGTTTGTCCTTTCCCTGCGGACATTCCCGTGCTCCGGCAACGCCGGCGGCGCATTTGACGGCTTACACCCTCGCTGCAAAAAATGAATTTCCCCCGGCTCGTCTCCGATAAAACCATAATGAAGCTATTTTCGGAGATTCGCGTGCTGCGCCCACGTCGCAACATCCCCATATCCACACCAATCAATTCCTTTCTTCGACGGCGCTCGTTTTCAATCCCCACGCCGTGCCCGGCTCAACCGCCGATCGGACACCCGCCGCGCCGCGAAGCTCCACCCCCGCAACCCCGGCCGCCGCGCCCTCTCCCGACGACATCCCGCGCCAGATTCTTATTTTTTCATTTTATACTATTCTTCGGCCCATTTCAATAAAAAAACCGGGAATGGTAGCCAAAACACCGTGAATGGTAATTTTCGACCATTCACGGTGTTTTCCCTACCACTCACGGTGCCGGAAGAAAAATATGTTCTTCTTTTCAGAGAAAAAACCGAACAAGATGTTTCATACGAAACTTTTTGACCTGTCCGTACAAAAAAACGCCTTCCCAAAGCTGAAGAGTTGCCGAAAGAGCCTCCCTCTATGAGGGAGGTGCCCGAAGGGCGGAGGGAGGGAGACGGCGCGATAAAGTTGCGTAAGCTGTCAGTTTTCGCGTAACTCTTCAAATTCACACAAAGCGAAATTCCCGCCCGCTTGCTCCCCCCGTGACATGCCACTGGCATGTCACGCCCCCCCGGAGGGGGGGCTAGCCTCCCTTTGAAATGAGAGACGTGCCAGTGGCATGCAGGACAAAGCTGAAGTTTCGCCGAAAGAGCCTCCCTCTATGAGGGAGGTGGCGCGTAGCGCCGGAAGGAGTTCGCCTCCCGAAGGGAGGCGTCACGCCGTAGGCGTGACAGAACGCAAGCTGTCATTCTTCGCGGGACCTTTCACTTTTACGCAAAGCGAAGGTCCGCTTGCTCCCCCCGTGACATGCCACTGGCATGTCACGCCCTCCCGGAGGGGGCTCGCCTCCCTTTGAAATGCGAGACGTGCCAGCGGCATTCAAGACAAAGCTGAAGAGTTGCCGAAAGAGCCTCCCTCTGGAGGGAGGTGGCGAGCTTGCGAGCCAGAGGGAGGGGCACAGCATGATAAAGTTGCATAAGCCGTCAGTTTTCGCAGAAATCTTCAAGTTTACGCAATGCGAAACTCCAGGGCTGATCGCGGCGTAACCCCCTCCCAATCCGGTCCGGAGTTGCGAAAGCGGGTAAAGCGTGCCATAATAGGAACGATGACTTTTTCGGAAAGGAAGATCACGGGATATGCTGGAGGATATAGAGATCCGCTCCCTGGCCAACGACGCCTCCTACGAGCGCGGCTGCCGCTACTATCGGAACGGCGCCGTGAAGCAGCTGCGGTCCGAAGCGGTGACAAGGAGTCAATGCCATCACGAAGCCCGGGTGCAGGGATCGGAATCCTATACCGCCTGGGCTGACGTGAAGAGCGGTTCCAAAGTGACGGATTTCGGCTGCGACTGCCCGGCGGCCCTGCTGTACGACGGGGCCTGCAAGCACGTCGTGGCGCTCCTGAAGGCGCTGCAGGAGCGCCAGTCGCTGGGGAAGGGAAAATCCCTGAAGGATTCTCTGGGCGAGCGCCTTTTTTCCCTGGTGCGAAGGCGTCCCGCCGCGGCTTCGCCGCCGCTCTTCCTGGAGCCGAAGCTCTGCGTCTCCGAGGAATACGGCCATCAGACGCTCTGGCTGGAATTCCGTCTGGGGCGGGACCGGCTGTACATCGTCCGCAGCCTTTCCGAGATGATGCGTTCCCTGTCCGCCGGCCAGCCCATCGTTTTCGGCAAGCATCTCATTCTCAGCCCGGAGGAGATGGTGTTCGCGCCGGGACGACCGGCCGCTCTCTGGGAACTGCTCCGGACCGCCTGGCGTGACGCCGAGAGCGTCCGGGCCTACAGCAGCTATTTCCGCTCGAATTACAGCGCCGGCAGCGTTTTCGAGCAGAAGCGCCTGAAGCTCTCGCCTTCGTATCTGGCGCGTTTTCTCGCCATCATGGGGGACGAGGCGTTCGACGTCGTTCCCGACGGTATGGAATCGTTCCCGGCCCGCGTTACCGACGGCGTGCCGCAGCTCTCGGTTACCGTCGAGGATACGGGCAGCGGGGCCCGCGTGGGTCTGGACGCGGTACGGTCGCTCCGCCTGCTGGACGAGGAAGGCCGCTTCGTCCTCAGCGGCGATACCATCTACCGGACGCCGCCCGCGGAAGGGGAACGGCTGCGGGCGCTGATTACGGCTTTCGCCGGGCACCGGTATCTGACGATCGCGGCGGACCGGCTGGAGGATTTCTTCGCCACGGTACTGCCGGAGCTGGAAAAGGCCGCCAACCTTCAGGTGGCCCCGGCTTTTTCCCGGCGCTTCGAGATTTTGCCGCTGGCGGCCGAGGTCTATCTGGACTATCACGGGGACGGGATAGCGGCCCGCCTGTCGTACCGTTACGGGGACACCGTTTACGATCCCCTGGCCGGGCCGCCGCCGGCGCGGTCCGGCGCCCGCCGGCTGATCCGGGACGTCGCGGCGGAGGAAGACATCCGGGCGCTGTTCGACACTTACGGTTTCGGCGTGGAGGACGGACAGCTCGTGCAGCCGGAGGAGGAACCGGCCTACGATTTCCTCACCGAGGGATTGCCGGCGCTGTCCCGGATGGCGGATGTCTTTTATTCGGAAATCTTCCACCGCCGGCCCGTCCGGACGATGCCGCCGGTGACCATCGGCGTGAGCCTGCAGAAGGACAATCTGCTGGAAGTGAAGCTCTCGGCCCGGGATCTCGATTTCGACGAGCTGGTGGGCATCCTGCGCTCCTATCGGCTCAAGCGCCGCTACCACCGGCTGAAGGACGGTTCTTTCGTGACGCTGGGGGAGCAGCAGATGGACGCACTGGCCGATCTGGTGGAAACCACCGGCATCCGGGGCGGCGCCGGTCAGGTCACGAACCTGCCGCTGGCCCAGGCGCTCTACATCGACGCTCTGGCCCGGGAGGAAAACGGGCTGACGATTGAGAGCAGCCGTGATTTCCGCGATCTGGTGCGGGACATCGCCAGGCCGGACGCCATGGACTGGACGCCTCCGGCGGAGGTGGCGCCGGTGCTGCGCGGCTATCAGGCCACGGGCTTCGCCTGGCTGATGTCGCTGGCCGCCCACGGGCTCGGCGGCATTCTGGCCGACGATATGGGGCTGGGAAAGACGCTGCAGGTCATCGCTTTCCTCCTGGCCCGGCGGGAGGAAAGCCCGCTGCCGACGCTGGTGGTCACGCCGACGTCGCTGATGTACAACTGGCTGGACGAGATCCAGCGGTTCGCGCCCGTCCTCCGGGCCGCCGCCATCGCCGGCACGAAGGCGGAACGCCGCGCCCTGCTGGAGCGGGCCGCGGATTTCGACGTGGTCGTCACTACTTACAATATGCTGAAGCGCGACGTCGCCGACTACGAGCAGCGCCGCTTCGCGTTCTGCTTTCTCGACGAAGCCCAGCACATCAAGAACCCGGCGACGCAGAACGCCAAAGCGGTCAAGCGCCTGCAGACCGGCGGCTACTTCGCCCTGACCGGCACCCCCATCGAGAACAGCCTGACGGAGCTATGGTCCATCTTCGATTTCCTGATGCCGGGCTATCTGGGTCCCCACGCCCAGTTCCGCGGCCGCTACGAGGCCCCCATCGTGCGGGGCGAGGACGCGCGGGCGTTGAAGAATCTGCGCCGGCGCGTCGCCCCTTTCATCCTGCGGCGGCTCAAAAAGGACGTGCTGACGGAGCTTCCCGACAAGGTGGAGAGCAAGGTCGTCAACGAGATGACGCCCAAACAGGCCAGCGTGTATAACGCCTGGTTCGTGCAGAGCCAGAAGGAGTTCGCCGCCATTTTGAAGGAGCATGGCTTCGACTCCGGCCGCGTCAGGATTCTCGCCATCCTCACCCGGCTGCGGCAGATCGCCTGCGATCCGGCGATTTTCCTGGAGGATTACGACGGCGGCTCCGGCAAACTGGACCTTCTGGCTGACATCGTTCCCGAAGCCATCGCCGGCGGCCACCGGCTCCTGATCTTCTCGCAATTCACGACCATGCTGCGCCGCATCGAGGCGCGCTTCCGGGAAACGGGTATCGTCTGCGATTACCTCGACGGCCAGACGCCGGCGCTGGAACGGCTGCGGCTCGTCAAGGAGTTCAACGCCGGCGGCAAACCGGTTTTCCTGATTTCCCTGAAGGCGGGCGGCACCGGCCTCAATCTCACCGGCGCCGATATAGTCATCCATTACGACCCCTGGTGGAACCCCGCCGTCGAGGACCAGGCCACGGACCGTGCCTATCGTATCGGCCAGCAGAACAAGGTCCAGGTGCTGAAGCTGGTGACCAAAGGGACCATCGAGGAAAAAATCTTCGCCCTGCAGGAGCGGAAGAAGGCGCTGATCGACCAGATGATCCGGCCGGGAGAGAACTTCCTGAGCAAGCTGGACGAAAACGAGATCCGCGACCTGTTCCGGTAAAGTTGAAGATTTTGGGGCTTCTTGCTATAATGATTTTGAAACGCAGATCAAAAGGGCTGCCGCGTTTCTTGTTTTATGCCATGAGAAAAGCGGGATTCTACAGATCTGTCCAACAAGGTACGCTTCCCCCGGGGAAAGCGTACCTTGTTATCCCAACCCGTTATCCGCCGCAACCTGAACCCGCCCTGGAAATCGGAAACCCTTTTTTCGCGGAACAGTAAATGCGGTAAATGCGGCACCCAGGATTGGGAAAAATATGACGGTTGGCATTCCGGGGAGAGCGTGGTAGAATAATTATGTATTGGCATTTTCCCCGGAGATGAGGTGTAGCGATTGGAGCGGCTCGGCGCCCGGTTTTCCCTGGCGGGACGGGGAACCGATGTAAAAACGGAGGTCCTGGCCGGCGTCACCGCCTTTCTGTCGATGGCGTACGCGCTGATCGTGATTCCGTCCATCTTCAGCCGGTGCGGTATGGATTTCGGCGGCGTCTATCTGGCGACGGCCCTGACGTCGGCGCTGGCGACGCTGGCCCTGGGACTGGCAGCCGATCTTCCGGCCGCGGTCATCCCCAGCGTCGGCATCAACGCCTGTCTCGGCTACGGCGTCATCCTTTCGGAGGGCTGCCCCTGGCCGGCGGCGCTGGGCTCTGTCATGGCCGCGTCGCTGCTCCTGGCGGCGCTCTCTTTGACGCCCTTTCCCGCGATGCTCCGGGAGGCGGTTCCCCTCTCCCTGCAAGCGGCGGTCCGGTCGGGCCTCGGCCTTCTGCTGGCCTTTTCGGGACTCGTCCAGGGGCGTCTCATCATGGGTTCGCCGACGACGATCGTAACGTTGGGCGATCCGGCGGACCCGGCCGCCTACCTGACGGCGCTGGGACTGATCGTGACGGCGGCGCTGCTGGCGCTCCGGATACACGGGGCCATTTTCCTCGGCCTCCTTTTGACAGAGGCCGCCGCGCTTCTGCTGGGCTTCCTGGAGGCCCCGGAGGGCATCTTTTTCCTGCCGGCCTGGGACGGTGTTTTCCTTCATCTGACCCTGGCGGACCTTGAGGCACGGCCCGTCGTCATCCTTACGCTGGCCTTCCTCACGTTGTTTGACACGACCGGCACGCTGCTGGCGCTCCGCCCCATCGTGAGCGATTCCGCATCGGAAAGCCAACCCCCTGTTCAACGGACGCTGTTCGTCGCTGCCGCCGGCGGCTTTCTGGGGGCCCTGTCCGGCACCGGAGCCGTTTCGGTGCCGGCGGAGTCCGCGACCGGAGCCGCCGCCGGAGGGCGGACCGGGTTCGCCGCGGTGGTCACGGCGGCGCTTTTCGGCCTGGCCATTTTCCTTTTGCCCATCGCCAAAGTGATCGCGGCCATGCCGGCCATCACCGCGCCCGCGCTGGTCTTTGCCGGCGCCTTCCTGCTGGCAAGCGCCGCCGCCATCGACTGGCACGATCCCGTCGCCGCTCTGCCGGCATTTTTCACCATGATCCTGATGCCATTTTCCTTTTCCATCGTCAACGGTATCGGCGCCGGGATTCTCCTGCACGTCCTGCTGAAGCTGGTGACCGGCGAAGGGCGGAGCATACCGGTACTGCTTTACGTCCTGTCAGGATTGTTCATTCTCTTCTTTGCCGGGGCCGCCGCGTGAACAGTCCACGACGGTTCCGGTGCCTGCCAACAATATTACTGCCCCATAGGAGGGAATCGGATGAAGCGCAATTGCTGCAAAAAAACTTTGGGGATCCTGCTTCTGGGGGCCGGATTGCTGCTCCTGCCCGGAGACGCCGCGGCGCGGCACAAAGGGTATGAATCCGCCGGCGAGACGGTCAGCCAGGTCCGGAACAGCGCGGAGAAAGAAGCGTCGGAACGCCCCGATCTCTGGACGCGCATCCAGGCGATCCTGCATCCGGCAGAGGAGAAAGCGCCGGAACGCCCCGACCCGGATCATCCTGCGGCGGCGGGCGTCGAGATCGCGCTGATCCCGGTGGATCTCAGCAACGAGAATATCCTGGGGCAGCCCATGGCGTCCCAGGCACAATGCGTCGAGCATCTGCTGCGCGTCAATCCGCACCCCGAAATCTCGGTGACGCCGGAGGAATTGGTGTCCTATTATTATGAGGAAGGGGCGCGGGAGGGCATCCGCCCGGACGTGGCTTTCGCCCAGGCGCTCAAGGAGACCGGCTATTTCGGCTACGGCGGCACGGTGACGCCTGACCAGAACAATTACTGCGGTCTCGGGACTACCAGCAGCACGGTGAAGGGGGGCTACTTCCCCACAGCCCGGATGGGCGTCCGGGCCCACATCCAGCATCTTCTGGCCTACGCCTCGACCCGGATGCCGGCGCAGCCGGTCGTCGATCCCCGGTACTCCCTGGTGCGTTCGATTTATGGCGACGAGACGCTGGGGACCTGGACGGACCTCAACGGCCGTTGGGCGGTGCCGGGCTACACTTACGGCCAGAGCATCATGGAGCTGTTCCGCCAGATCCTGATGACGCCTTGATACGCTGACAGGGTATCGGTTTTTCCGAATCGTTTTCTTCCTAATTACATGGCAGGGGATTGAATTATGCTGAAAGGGCTGATGGCTTCTCCCGGAGAAAAATTCATAGAAGACGGCTCCACCCGGCGGTTCCGCGAGATGGTCTCCGTCCTCCGCCGGCGGAATCTCCTGCAGGGCATCACCCCGGTCAAGATCCGCGAGATCCTCGAAGATCTCGGCCCAACCTTCGTCAAGCTGGGGCAGGTCATGAGCATGCGGCCGGACTTTTTGCCCCAGGAGTACTGCGACGAGCTCATGAAGCTCCAGGCCAGCGTGACGCCGCTCCCCTTCCCGACGGTGCAGGAAATCCTCGAGAAGGAGTACCGCTGCCGCTGGGACCAGATTTTCCTGTCGATCGACGAGGAAGCGCTGGGCTCGGCTTCCATCGCCCAGGTCCATCGGGCCGTCCTGAAGAACGGCGACCGGGTCGTCATCAAAGTACAGCGGCCGGGCATTTACGATATCATGTCGAAGGATATCGTGCTGCTGAAACGGGCGGCGGCGCTCCTGCAGGTCGTCAGCAACGCCCGGGACGTCATCGACTTCGCCATGATCCTCGACGAGATGTGGGCGATTGCCAAACAGGAAATGGATTTCCTCATCGAGGCGAGCCACATCGACGAGTTCCGCCATCTGAACGCCGACGAGGAATACATCGACTGTCCCCAGGTCAACCACAAGCTGACGACGCCGCGCGTGCTGGTCATGGAGTATATCGACGGCATCCGCTTCGACGATTTCACGGCACTGGAGGCGAAGGGATTCGACCGCGACCAGCTGGGGCGGCGCCTCGGCGAGAACTACGTCCGGCAGATCGTGGAGGACGGCTATTTCCACGCCGATCCTCATCCCGGCAATATCTGGATCCGGGACGGCAAGATCGTCTGGCTGGACCTCGGCATGATGGGCCGGCTCTCCCACAGCGACCGGGCGGCGCTGCGACGGGCCATCCTGGCGCTGACGAACCACGATACCTTCGAGATGAAGGCGGCGGTGCTGGCGCTGGGCGTTTCCCGGGGGCGCATCGACCACACGCACCTTTACGAGGATATCGACCGCCTGATGCGCCAGTACAACGACCTGGATTTCGGCTCCCTGCAGATGGGCGTGCTGACGCGGCAGATCATGAACGTGCTCCGGGCGCATCACATCGGCATCGGCCCCGGGCTCAGCATGTTCGCCCGCGGCGTGCTGACCATCGAAGGCGTCATGCGCCTCTGCTGCCCCAGCGTCAGCTTCGTGGAAATCTTCGCCCGGAGCCTGGAGCTCGATTTCGCGAAGAACTTCAACTGGCGGCTTGAATTCGACAAGTTCAAACGGGAAGGTTTTTTCCTGCTCCGCAAGACCATGCAGCTGCCGGAGCAGATTTCCGATATACTGAAGATGACGATAAGCGGCCAGACGAAAGTCAATCTCGACCTGACCGGCTCGGAGGAACCGCTCCGGCGCATCGACCGGATGATGAACCGGCTCGTCATCGGCATGATCAGTTCGGCGTTGCTCCTGGGCTCCAGCATCATCTGCAATACCCAGATGTCGCCGAAGATCATGGGCATACCGCTGTTGGGCGTTTTCGGCTACGTCGCCGCGCTGGTCCTGTGCGGCAAGCTATTATGGGATATCATACGAGGTCACTAAGGAGGAATAACTTATGAGGGGAATCCGCGGTGCAATCACCATCAAAAACGATAACGAGAACGAGATTGTCTCGGCAGTCCGCTGGATGGTCACGGAAATGTGCCGCCATAACGGCGTCAAGCCGGACGACATCGGCGCCTGTATCCTGAGCGCCACCGAGGACATCACCGCCTGTTTCCCGGCGGCGGGGGCGCGGCAGATACCGGGCTTCGATCTCGTGCCGTTGTTCGATACCCGGCAGATGGCGGTGGAAGGCGGCCTGCCGCTTTGCATCCGGGCCCTGCTCCTGGTCGATACCGACAAGACGCCGCAGGAAATCCGCCACGTGTACCTGGGGGACGCCGCCATCCTGCGAACCGACCTGGTCACCCGGTCGAAAGAGACGGAATGAACCGCGCAACGGAAAGAAAGGACGAAACAACATGAAAAAGGTCATTGCCACCAAGAACGCGCCGCAGGCCATCGGCCCCTATTCCCAGGCCATCGAGGCCGGGGGCTTCCTGTTCGTGTCGGGACAGATTCCGCTGGTGCCCGAGACGGGCGAGATCGTCGCCGGCGGCATCGAGACGCAGACGGCCCGGGTTCTGGACAACCTCAGGGCAATCCTCGCCGCGGCTGGCTTGTCCCTGGAGGCCGCCGTGAAGACCACGGTGTATTTGAAGGACATCGGCGATTTCGCCAAGGTCAACGAGGTCTATGCCCGCTACTTTGAAAAGGACTGCCCGGCGCGGGTCTGCGTCGAGGTCAGCAACCTGCCCAAAGGGGCGCTGGTCGAAATCGACGTCATCGCGGCCCGCTGAATACCGGCAATAAACGATAAGGGGCGAAAGAGACTATGTGCAATCTTGATACCATGAGCGTCAACGCCATCCGGATCCTGTCGGCGGACGCCATCCAGAAGGCGAACTCCGGCCACCCCGGTCTGCCGCTCGGCAGCGCCGCTCTGGCCTATGAACTTTGGGCCCGCCATTTGAAGCACAACGCCAGGAACCCGGAATGGGCGGACCGCGACCGCTTCGTCCTTTCCGGCGGCCACGGCTCGATGATGCTGTACTCGCTGCTGCACCTGTTCGGCTACGGGCTGACGCTGGACGACCTGAAAAACTTCCGGCAGGACGGCTCCCGGACGCCGGGCCATCCCGAGTACGGCCAGACCGTCGGCGTCGAAGCGACGACCGGGCCCCTGGGCGCCGGCATGGGCATGGCGGTGGGCATGGCCATGGCCGAGGCGCATCTGGCGGCGGTTTTCAACAAGCCGGGCTATCCGATCGTCGATCATTACACCTTCGTGCTGGGCGGCGACGGCTGCCTGATGGAAGGCATCTCTTCCGAAGCTTTCTCGCTGGCGGGTACACTGGGCCTCGCCAAGCTCATCGTCCTTTACGACAGCAACAGGATCACCATCGAGGGCAGCACCGATCTCGCTTTCACGGAAGACGTGGCGGCGCGGATGGCCGCTTTCGGCTTCCAGACGCTCACCGTCGAGGACGGCAACGATCTGGCGGCCATCGGCCGGGCCATTGAGCAGGCGAAGGCCGACAAGACGCGGCCGTCCTTCATCACGGTGAAGACCGCCATCGGCTACGGCTGCCCGGCGAAACAGGGCAAGGCCAGCGCCCATGGCGAACCGCTGGGCGAGGAAAACGTCCGGGCGCTGCGGGAAACCCTCGGCTGGCCGCTGGCGGAACCCTTCGCGGTGCCGCGGGAGGTCTATGATCACTGCGCCGGGTTGTCCAGGAACGGCGAGGACGCCGAAGCCGCCTGGCAGAAGATGTTCGCCGAATACCAGGAAAAGTTCCCCGACATGAAGCGGCTCTGGGGAAGATACCACGCGGCAGCGGACGAGAAGGGCCTGCTGGACGACGCCTCCTTCTGGGAATACGAAGACAAGCCCCAGGCGACCCGCGCCCTTTCCGGCACGATGCTGAACCGCCTCAAGGATACCCTGCCCCAGCTTTTCGGCGGCAGCGCCGACCTCGCTCCCTCCAACAAGAGCGAGATGAAGGGCGCCGGCGATTTCAGCCGGGAGAACTATGCCGGGCGCAACATCCACTTCGGCGTCCGCGAGCTGGCGATGGCGGCCATCGCCAACGGTATCGCCCTGCACGGCGGCCTGCGCCCCTACGTGGCGACCTTCTTCGTCTTCAGCGATTACGTAAAGCCGATGCTCCGCCTGGCGGCGCTGATGAAGCTCCCGGTGACCTATATCTTCACCCACGACAGCATCGGCGTCGGCGAGGATGGCCCCACCCATGAGCCGGTGGAGCAACTGGCGGCGCTGCGGGCAACGCCGGGCATTCACGTATTCCGCCCCGCCGATGCCACGGAAACGGCTGCCGGCTGGTATCTCGCGGCCACCAGCCGGGAAACGCCGACAGCGCTCATCCTGAGCCGCCAGAACCTGCCCCAGCTTGCCGCCAGCAGCCGGGAGGCCCTGCGGGGCGGCTACATCATTGCTGACAGCCGGGAAAAGACGCCGCAGGCCATCCTGATCGCCAGCGGCTCCGAAGTCTCCCTGGCCCTGACGGCGAAAGACGCCTTGCAATCCGAAGGCATCGACGTCCGGATTGTCAGCATGCCCTCCACGGATCTCTTCGACCGCCAGGACGAAACGTATCGGGAAAGCGTCCTCCCGAAAGCCGTGCGGGCCCGGGTGGCTATCGAGGCGCTCTCCGGCTTCGGCTGGGAGAAATACGTGGGCCTCGACGGGGCCGTCATCGCCATGACCGGCTTCGGCGCCTCCGCCCCCGGCGGCGCCCTCTTCAGGAAATTCGGCTTCACGGTGGAACACGTCGTCGAGACCGTCAGGAAGGTCCTCGCCTGACAGGACACCACCCCCTTTTCCCTCACAACCAAACGAAAAGACCGGGAAGGAAACCGTTTCCTGTCCCGGTCTTTTTATGAAAGGACCATCCCGTTATGTTAGTATCTGATTTTGATTACGAACTGCCCGAAGAACTGATTGCCCAGACGCCGGTGGAGCCCCGGAACGCCTCGCGGCTCATGGTACTGGACCCGGCGACGGAGACGATCTGCCACCACCACTTTTACGAGCTCCGGGACTTCCTGACGCCGGGCGACACGCTGATCTTCAACGATACCCGCGTCATGCCCGCCCGGCTCATCGGCCGACGCGAGCCCGGCGGCGGGCGGGTCGAGATTTTCCTGCTGCGGCGCGTCGAAGGCGACACCTGGGAAACCCTGGTGAAGCCGGGGAAAAAGGCCCGGGCCGGCGTCACCGTCCGCTTCGGTGACGAACTGGCCGCCGAGATCGTGAGCGATACGGACTTCGGCGGGCGGCTGGTGCGGTTCCGCTACGCCGGCATCTTCGAGGAAATCCTCGACCGGTTGGGCGAGACGCCGCTCCCCCCCTATATCCACGAGAAGCTCGCCGACCGGGAGCGTTACCAGACCGTCTATAACCGGGAGACCGGCTCCGCCGCCGCCCCGACCGCCGGCCTGCACTTCACCCGGGAACAGCTCCGGGCACTCAAGGATTTCGGCGTCAACCTCGGTTTCCTGACACTTCACGTGGGCCTCGGCACCTTCCGCCCCGTCAAGGCCGAGCGCATCGAGGACCATGCGATGCACCGCGAATACTTCTCCATCAGCGACGAGACGGCCCGGCTCATCCGGGAAACGAAAGCCGCCGGCCACCGCGTCATCGCCGTCGGCACCACCTCCATCCGCACCCTGGAATCCGCCGCCACCGGCAAGAACGAGATCAGCGCCCGTTCGGGCTGGACGGAAATCTTCATCTATCCCGGCTACGAATTCAGGATCGTCGATGCCGTCATCACCAATTTCCATCTGCCGAAATCGACGCTGATCATGCTCATCAGCGCCTTCGCCGGCCGCGATCTGGTGCTTCGCGCTTACCGCGAGGCAGTAAAGGAACGCTACCGCTTCTTCTCCTTCGGCGACGCCATGTTCATTCCCCAAAAAGGGCCGGCCCCGCGTTAAGCGGCAGGGCAATCGCGTTTCCTTATATTTGCCACGAATAATACCGAGATTCTATGGATGCGTCCGGAAATTTACGCTATCCCCGGGAGCGCCGCCCCCGGGGATAGTGTACCTTGTAATCCCAAACCATTTTATCCGCAACGTAATATCCGTCTTGGAAAGCAAACCCTGTACTTACGCCCAAAAGCGGTAACCCTGCCTTGAGGCCCCGCATTGGTTCGGAAAAAGATTTGACATCCCTCAAGGTTTATACTATTATTATATGGTTACTACGCAATCCGGCAGGGCCTTCCCGCCGGCCGGAGGCGGCAGCCGGTCAATTTATACAGCATGCAGGAGGCTTTTTACCCAATGAGCGTAACGGAAAATCTCAGGAACGTGGCGATCATCGCCCATGTCGATCACGGTAAGACCACGCTGGTGGACGCAATGCTGAAGCAAAGCCACGTCTTCCGCGAAGGCGCGCAGGTCGCGGAACGGGTCATGGACTCCGGCGACATCGAGCGGGAGCGCGGCATCACGATCCTGTCGAAGAATACCGCCATCATGTATAAGAACATCAAGATCAATATCGTCGATACCCCGGGCCACGCCGATTTCGGCGGCGAGGTCGAGCGGGTGCTGAACATGGTGGACGGCGTGCTGCTTCTGGTGGATGCCTTCGAGGGACCGATGCCCCAGACGAAATACGTTCTGCGCAAGGCGCTGGAACAGAAACTCAAGCCCATCGTGGTCATCAACAAGATTGACCGGCCCGACCAGCGGGTGGACGACGTTTACGACGAGGTGCTGGAGCTCTTCATGGACCTCGGCGCCGACGACGACCAGCTCGATTTCCCCGTCGTGTACTGCGCCGCCCGGGACGGCATCGCCAAGCTCGATATGGCCGACGACTCGAAAACGTTGGAGCCGCTGATGGATATGCTCGTCAAGGAGATCCCGGCCCCCCGGGGCGACGCCGAAGGCCCGCTGCAGATGATGGTGACGACGCTGGAGGCCGACGAGTACGTCGGCAAGGTGGCCATCGGCCGCATCATCCGCGGCTCGGCCAAGCCGAACCAGAACATCGTCATGCTGGGCGGCGACGAGGAAAAGAAGGCCCGTATCGGCAAGGTTTTCGTCTATGAGGGACTCAAGCGCATCGAGACGCCCTGCGCCGGGTTGGGCGAGATCGTGGCCCTGACCGGCCTCGGCGACGTCCATATTGGCCAGACCGTGGCCGATGCCGAGAACCCGGAGGCGTTGCCGACCATCAACATTGACGAGCCGACGCTCTCCATGACCTTCGGCGTCAATACCAGCCCCTTCGCCGGCCGCGAGGGCCAGTTCGTGACCTCGCGCCATATCCGCGACCGCCTGTTCAAGGAAGTCGAGACGAACGTGGCGCTGCGGGTAGAGGAAACCGACTCCGCCGACACCTTCAAGGTTTCGGGCCGCGGCGAGCTTCATCTCTCGATCCTGATCGAGACGATGCGCCGCGAGGGCTACGAGCTCCAGGTCGGCAAGCCCGAGGTCATCTACAAGACGATCAACGGCCAGAAATGCGAACCCATGGAAAATCTCATCGTCGAAGTCCCGCAGGAATACATGGGGACCGTCATGGAGCTTCTCGGAAAGCGCAAGGCGGAACTCTCCAACATGACTGAAGGCAACGGCTATATGCGGCTGGAATTCATCATCCCGGCCCGCGGGCTCATCGGCTTCCGGGCCGAACTCCTGACCAGCACGAAGGGCAACGGCATCATGAGCCACATCTTCCACGGCTACGCCCCCTACAAGGGCGATATGGAAGCCCGGGAGCATGGTTCCCTGGTCGCCTTTGAAGAAGGCGAAACCACCGGCTACGGCATCTTCACCCTGCAGGACCGCGGCACGATGTTCATTTCCCCGAACCAGGCGGTCTATGAGGGCATGATAGTCGGCGAGAACTCCCGGGAACTCGATATCGACATCAATCCCTGCAAGCAGAAGCACGTCTCCAATATGCGGACCTCCTCCTCCGACGAGGCAATCCGCCTGACGCCTCCCCGCATCCTGAGCCTGGAGCAGGCGCTGGAATACATCAACGAGGACGAGCTGGTGGAAGTGACGCCGCAGAGCATCCGTCTCCGCAAAACCGTACTCGACCACGCCGTCCGGGGCCGCACCCGCAAAAACGCCATCAAGGCCGCCAAGTAATAATACAAATTTATTTATTCAATTATAAGTTTTTTGACAAACGAAAGCCGCCATTTTCTTCATTTGCTACAATATATAGGCTTTCGCTATCGTCATGGCAAAAGATATTGTTATCGGTCCCGGCGCCTTGTTTTCCGCGTTGCCGTCCGGCCGCTGCCGGCCGCGAAACATTTTTCCCCGGCTTGCAGGAAAATTTCATTTTACAGAGAAAAGATACATTGCATCAGTTCTTGATTTGCTTTTTCTGGTTCTGGTCTGATAGATGGAGGCGACGTCGATGGAATGGGTGGAGAAATTCAAAGACCTGCTGATGCCTGAGGTCATCGAGGAAGAGGAATACGAAGAAGAGGAAGTGGTCCAGGCAGCGGCGGAGCCGGTGCAAGCCCGGATGAGCCGCGCCGTGAACGGCGGCCCGATTCCGGTATTCCCGTCGGCGCCGGTGGCGCAGCCCACGCGGCCGAAGCTCACGGTCCACACCAACGCGACGGCGGAGCTCGCCGTGGATATTTACGTTCCTTCCGCCTATGACCAGGTGCGCCGGATTGCCGACGACCTGATGGCGAAGAAAGCGGCCATCGTGAATTACGAGCGGGTCGAAGCCGGCGAACAGCGCCGCATTTCCGACTTCCTCAACGGCGTCTGCTACATGCTGGACGGTGAGGCGCGCCGTATCTCCGACAACATGGCGCTCTACGTGCCCAGCGGCGTCAACGTCACGACCGCCAGGACCAAGCCCGCCAAGGCGTGACGCAACCGTTTCCCCGTCTCCCGGACAGGCATACGGCACGTCGTATAATCCTGAATTCCCTTTGCACTTTTTCCCTCGGTTGGCAACCAATTGAAATAGCGGACGCACGTTGCATGACGCGCGTCCGCCTTTTTTTGTCCGGCACCGTATCCATTAGAACCGCGAAGATCCCGCTTCACGCCTTTCCCAGCGCTTCCATCATCGCGTCGAATGCCTGCACGATCGCCGCCGGCTCAATCTGCGCGATACAATGCGGAACATTCGCCCGGCAACAGCCGTACAGGGTGCTCTGCGCACAGGCGCCCGCCGCGTGGGCCGGCCGCAGGACGACGGAAGGCACTTTCCAGGGGGAGAAGCGGGCGACAAGGCTGTCCAGCCCGGGGCAAGCCGGCTTCCAATCCACCGGCTCCTGGCAGGTCATGATAACCGGCCGGCCCGTCGCGGCCGCCAGATGCATGAGACCGGTGTTGTTCCCCAGGTAAAGCGACGTTTCCGCCAGCACCGCCGCCGACTCCCGCAACGTCGTCCGTCGCGTCAGGTCGAGGATCTGCCCGGCCGGCAGCGATTGCGCCAGATACTGCCCGTCCGCATGCTCCGCCGCGCCCCCCAGGATGACAAAAACGACGTTGCTATGGCGTTTCCGTATCTCGTCCAGGGCAATCAGGTATTTTTCGACAGGGTATTTTCGATTTTGAATTCCCGCGCCGATACCCAGGGAAACCGGGCATTTTCCTTCATAGGGCGCCAGCCAGCGCCGGGCCCTGGCCCGTTCCTTTTCGCCAATCCACGCTTCCAGGGAATCGTCTTCCACCCGCAGTCCCAGATTCTTCAAAAGAAAGACGCTCCGCGCCGCCTCATGGACGATTTCCGGCGGCGTCCGGCAGACGATCATTTCCAGATCCTCCTGAAAAACCTCTGCCGCTTCCGGCACCTGCGCCTCCGGATGATACATCCACTCAATCGCCTGGTCGAAGCCGACACGGTTCTCGGCTCCGCTCATATACGCCAGCAGAAACGTCGCGCTCTTATCATCGCCCCACTGCGGACAAAGGCATAGCTCGTACCGACGCGGCCAAAGGGACTGCTGACAGAGTTCCGTCATCGCATCGAAGCAGCCGCTGAAGTCCTTCGTGAACAGCGCTTCCGCAAAGGAAAACACCTCATCCACATGCGGGCAGGCTTCCATGAGGGACGCTACCAGAGGACTCGCCACCACGTCAATCCCGGCCAGAGGGAAATTGCGCCGCAGTTCCCGGAAAAAGCCACTGGTCACGACCATATCCCCGATCGCGTCCAGGCGGATGACCAGGATGTTTTGCACTGCCCGGCGCGAATCCCGGAACCCCCCGGCTTCAAACGCCGGTTCCAGCGCCGCGAAGAGCCCTGACGGCGTGAACGTCTTCTCCGCTTTCATCCTCGTCCGGAATTCGGCGACCGCTTCTGCCAATCCCATGTCCCTGTCCTCCCCAAAATCGCTTCATCGATGCCCGCATCCGTTGCCGGTTCATTCTCTTCTGATATTATAATAATGACTCTCCGTTTTGTCCACATACCTACAGGCGTATCCAACTTCATCAAATCGTCACAAATTTGTTTTATGCTTTTCCTGAAATTCTTCCAGTTCACTTCATGGGAAAGGCGGCGGTTTTCATGGTCCATTTGCTGATTGCGGACGATAACGAGGCGATTGCCGATATTCTCTCGACCTCTGCCCGGAACGCCGGCTACCAGGTCACGGTGGTGGCGGATGGCGAGGCGGCGCTGAAAGCGTTTCACGCCGGCAATTTCGACGTGGTACTGCTGGACGTGATGATGCCGAAGATTGACGGGTTCGAGGTCTGCCGCGCCATCCGGGCGGAGTCCCTGACGCCGGTGCTGATGATCACGGCCCGGGGCGAGGACTACGACCGCATCATGGGCCTGGACATCGGCGCCGACGACTACATCGTGAAGCCCTTTTCCCCCGCCGAGGTGATGGCCCGCATCCGGGCCGTGCTGCGGCGTCTGGAGCGCCCCTCCGAAAGCGCGGCGCCGGTCATCGTACGGGACAATCTCACCCTCTCCCCCAGCGACTGCCGGGCCTCCGTCGGGGGACAGGAAATCCCGCTGACGAAAAAGGAATTCGATCTCCTGTGCCTGCTGGCGGAAAACCGGGGACGGGTCTTTTCCCGGGACCACCTGCTGGAACGGCTCTGGGGCTTTGACTACGAAGGCGACACCCGCACCGTGGACACGCATATCAAGCGCCTGCGGGCCAAGCTGGCCGCCGTCCCCCACCCCGGCTGGCAGATCAAAACGGCCTGGGGCGTCGGCTACAGCTTTGAGGTGACGCCATGAACCGTTCGCTGACCCGCCGCCTCCTGCTCTATTTCTCGGTGGCGCTGCTGGCCTTCGCCGTCATCATTGGCGGCGTCTTCCACTTTCTGTTCCGCCGCTATGCCAGCGGCCTGAACGCCGCCGACCTGGAGAACCGGGCCGCGGCCATCGCCGCCATGATGACCGCGCCCCCGTCGGGGCCGGGATCGTCCCCGACGGAGACGCGGTCCACCGCGGCCGGGCACGATTCCGGCGCGGTCTATGAGATGCGCCGCCGCGGTCAACGGCACGGACGGATGACAGGCGAACGCGGGAACCATCATGACGATTCGCCCGCTCCGGCGCCCTCTTCCCCCGCCCCGGATTCCGCCGCCAACCCGTCGCCCCATACGTACTGCCGCCACCGGGTAACCACCGCCGACAGACAACCCGCCGACAGGCAAAGGGCCAACGGCGCGGCCGAAGACACCGCCTCCCTGGCCGCCTATCTGCGCCACCTGAACGACCTCGCCGCCAGCGAGGTCTGGCTGGTGGACCGGGCGACCCGCACCATCACCTATTACGGCGACGACGAAAGCACCAGCTACGAGGCCCTCCCGCCGGCGGCGGAGGCCATGCTGGACCGTCTCTTCACCGGCGACGCCGTGACCAGCGGCGATTTCAGCGATTTCCTGGGCACACCTTCCGTCACTTCCGGCGTGCCCCTTAAGGGCGGCGACGACGCCATCACCGGCGCTCTGCTGCTCCACCGCACCCTGGACGACGTCCAGCGAAGCGAGCGTGACGCCATCCGGCTGCTGGCCCTGGCCCTGGGCTTCGCCTTCCTGCTGGTGGCGGGCCTGTCGCTGCTTCTGGCCCGGCGTTTCGTCCGTCCGCTGGCGCAGATGGAGGCCACCGCCGCCGCCCTGACCGACGGCCGGTACGAAACCCGCACCGCCATCGACCGGGAGGACGAGATCGGTTCCCTGGCGAGAAGCCTCGACACGCTGGCCGCCCGTCTCGCGGAGGCCGACGCCGAACGCAGCCGTCTCGCCCGGATGCGGCAGGACTTCCTGGCCGGCGTTTCCCATGAACTCAGGACCCCCATCACCGTCCTCAAGGGCTCGCTGGAGCTTGTGGCCAGCGGCATGCTGACGGACGAAACGAAAAAGCAGGACTATCTGAACCAGATGAAGGAGAACATCGGGGCCCTGGAACGCCTGGTAGGCGATCTGTTTGAACTCACCCGGCTGCAGAACGCCGATTTCACCATCGAGAAATCCCCCATGAATCTCCCCGACGCTCTGGCCGACGCCATCCGGGCCGCCCAACGGCTCGCCGCCGCTAAAGACGTCGTCATCGAGCGCCCCGAAAGCCTGTCGCCGATCCCCATCCAGGGCGATTACGGCCGCCTGCGGCAAATGTTCCTGACCGTCCTCGACAACGCCGTCAAGTTCTCCCCCGAAGGCGGCCGGATTGAGACCAGTCTCTCGCCGGACGAGGCCGGCTGGCGCGTCACCATCCGCGACCACGGGCCCGGCATCGACGCCCGGGATCTCCCGCACATCTTCGAGCGTTTTCACCGCCAGCGCGGCAGCGGAAACGCTTCCGGCACCGGCCTCGGCCTCGCCATCGCCCGGGAAATCGCCCGGCGCCACGACATCGCCATCGAATGTCAGAGCATCGCCGGCGAGGGCGCCGCATTTCTCTTCTCCGGTTCCGCGGCGAATCCTCCCGCCCTGGAGGAATGATTGCCGGCGTTCCAGACGCCTGACCGCGGAAATTCGGTTCCCATTCTCCTGAAATCAACAGAAAGGCGGTCCTCCCATGGATACGGCATCCCCGGCCATTCCCTTTGCCCATCTGCACGTTCATACGGAATACAGCCTGCTGGACGGCGCCAGCCGCATCCCGGATCTCATCCGGGAGACGAAGCGCCTGGGCATGGACGCCATCGCCATCACCGACCACGGCCAGATGTACGGTGCCGTCACCTTCTACAAGGAGGCGAAAAAAGCCGGCGTAAAACCCGTCATCGGCTGCGAGGTCTATCTCGCGCCCCGCGACCGGCGGGAGATGTTCGAGGTGGACCACGTGCGCTATTACCACCTGATCCTGCTGGCGGAGAACGACCTCGGCTACCGGAACCTGTCCAGGCTGGTCGCTCTGGCCAACATCGAGGGCACCTACTACAAGCCCCGGGTGGACAAGGAACTGCTGCGGCAGTATCACGAAGGGCTCATTTGCCTCAGCGCCTGCGTCGCCGGCGAGATTCCCCGGGCGCTGATCCAGGACAACCAGGCGCTGGCCGACCGGCTGGTACAGGAATACGTCGACATCTTCGGCCGGGAGAATTTCTTCCTCGAGCTCCAGAAGCACGGCCTCGCCGAAGAAGAGAAATGCGCCCCCGGTCTCATGACGCTGGCGGAAAAGTACGGCCTCGGCATGGTGGTGACGAACGACGCCCATTACATCCGCCGGGAGGACAGCGCGTTCCACGACATCCTGCTCTGCATCCAGACGGGAAAGACGCTGGAGGACCCGAACCGGATGCGCTTCGGGAACGATTCGTTCTATCTGAAGTCACCGGCGGAGATGGCGCAGCTCTTCCCCGGCCGCCCGGACCTGATGGAAAACACCGTCCGCATCGCCGATCGCTGCAACGTGGAGTTCACCTTCGGCCGCCATTACCTGCCGAAGTTCCCGCTGCCCGAGGGACGGACCGACGAGGCGTACCTGCGGGAGCTCTGCGAGGAAAAGGTGCAGGACCGTTACGACCCCGTGACGGCCGAAGTCCGGGAGCGGCTGGACTACGAGCTTTCCATCATCCACCGCATGGGCTTCGACAGCTATTTCCTGATCGTTTGGGACTTCATCAACTACGCCCGGAGCCAGGGAATCGCCGTGGGCCCGGGACGGGGCTCGGCGGCGGGCAGCATCGTCGCCTACGTTCTCGGCATCACCGATATCGATCCGCTGCGCTACGCCCTGCTCTTCGAGCGGTTCCTGAACCCGGAGCGGGTGTCGATGCCGGATATTGACGTGGATTTCTGCTACATCCGCCGCAAGGAGGTCATCGAGTACGTCAAGCGCCGCTACGGCGAGGACCACGTGGCCCAGATCGTCACCTTCGGCACCATGGCGGCCCGGGGCGCAGTGCGCGACGTGGGCCGGGTCATGAATTTGCCTTACGCCGAGGTGGACCGGGTGGCGAAGCTCATCCCCACCGAGCTCGGCATCACGCTGGACAAGGCCCTGCGGGACTCCGGCGACCTCAGGAAACTCTATGACGAAAGCGCCGCCGTCCGGCAGCTCATCGACTTCGCGCGGGACATCGAGGGCCTGCCGCGCCAGTCCTCCACCCACGCCGCCGGCGTCGTCATCGCCCGGGAACCCCTGACCGAGTATATGCCGGTACAGATTTCCGACGGCACGCTGGTTACGGCCTACGACAAGGATCTGGTGGAGGAGCTGGGCCTGCTGAAGATGGACTTCCTGGGCCTTCGGACGCTGACGGTGATTGCCGATACCATCGGGAACATCAAGGAATCCCGGGGCGAAACGGTGGACATCCGCGCCATCCCCCTGCGGGACGAAAAGACCGCGAAGATGCTCTCCGACGGCAAGACCGGCGCCGTATTCCAGATGGAATCCGCCGGCATGACCTCTCTGGTAAAGGACCTCCAGCCGGAGGGCTTCGAGGACCTCATTCCCACCGTCGCCCTGTACCGGCCGGGCCCTTTGGGCAGCGGCATGGTGCAGGACTTCATCGACGGCCGCCGGGGCAAGAAGCAGGTGACGTATCTCCATCCGATGCTGGAACCCATCCTGAAAGAGACTTTCGGCGTGGTGCTCTACCAGGAGCAGGTCATGCAGATCGTGCAGGTGCTGGCGGGCTTCTCGCTGGGCCAGGCCGATCTCCTGCGCCGCGCCATGGGACACAAGCAGCCGGAGCTTCTGCTGAAACAGAAGGAAGGCTTCCTGGCCGGCACGAAGGCCAACGGCATCGACGACGCCTTGGCGGAAAAGATCTTCGAGCTCTTGACGCACTTCGCCAACTACGGCTTCAATAAATCCCACAGCGCCGCCTACGCGCTGGTAGCCTGGCAGACGGCCTACCTCAAGGCCCACTACCCGGCGGAGTTCATGGCGGCCATGCTGACCAGCGTCATCGACTCCGGCGACAAGGTCAGCGTCTATATCGAACTGGCCCGCCGCATGGGCATCCCCATCCTGCCGCCGGACATCAACGCCAGCTCCGCCACTTTCAGCGTGGACGGCGAGGCCATCCGCTTCGGTCTGATGGCGGTGCGCCACGTCGGAGAAAGCGCCATCGCCGAGGTCGGGCGGGTCCGGGCGGAAAAAGGACGCTTCACATCGCTGGCCGATTTCTGCGCCCGGGTCGATATGCGCGTCGTCAACAAGCGCGTCGTCGAGAACCTCATCAAATGCGGCGCCTTTGATTCCCTGAACCTCCGCCGTTCCCAACTGCTGGCGGTAATGGAACGGACGCTAGACGCTGCCGCCCGACAGCAGCGGGAGGCCCTGAGCGGCCAGATGGGGCTTTTCGGCGACGACATCACGGACACGCTGGGCGGGCTGCCGCTGCCGGACATCCCGGAGGAGGAGCCGTCCCAGCTTCTGGCTTGGGAAAAGGAAATCACCGGCTTCTACATCACCGGCCACCCCCTGGACAAGTTCCAGGACAAGCTGCGAAACCTCTGCCCGATTGCCCGCCTTTTGGAGGGCAGCCTCAAGGACGGTCAGCTCGTCCGCGTCGCCGGCATGGTGGCCGCCGCCAAGCGCATCACCACGAAAAAGGGCGATACCATGTGCTTCCTGACCCTGGAGGATTTTACCCACGGCCTGGAGGTCATCGTCTTTCCCAAGCTGTTCTACGAGCGCATGAACCTGCTGACGCCGGATACCCCAGTCGTCGTGCAGGGGCGCGTCGATACCGCCGACACAGGAGTAAAGCTCCTGGCGGATACCCTCTGGCCTCTGGAGGAATACCGGCCCGACTACTTCATCACCATCCGCGACGCCCAGGCCGCCGAAGAAAACCTCCGACGGCTGCGGGAAATCTTCGCCGCCTACCACGGCAACCATACCGTCTATCTCCACTTCATCGACCGGAAGCAGCGCATCAAGACCGAGCCGCAATACTGGCTGAACGGCGCCCCGGAAGCGGCGGCGGCCATCGAGGCGCTTTTCGGGGCGGATTCAGTGCGCCTGCGATAGCGAACGCTTCCATCGTCTCGGCAGGTCGATAACGGATTTTTATAGTTAACCAAAACAAAAATATGGTTGACAAAAGACGAAGCCTCGTCCTATAATCTAGGGTGTACCGAAGGTTCCCCGCGAACCGGCGGCACACCCTATGATTTTGCCAGACGGCAAAGAAACGAGGCTGTGAAATGACGATGACAATTCCCGAACTCACCGAAAAGATCATCAACGGCTACCGCGTCAAGCGGGGCGATGACCTCTCGCTCTTCCTCGACAGCGACCTCGGGGAACTGCAGCGGGGCGCCGGCGCCATCCAAAAGCGCTACCGCCGCGACCACATCGACCTCTGCTCCATCATCAACGGACGCAGCGGCCGCTGTCCCGAGAACTGCAAGTACTGCGCCCAGTCCGCCTGCCACAAGACCGGTGTGGACGAATACGGCTTCCTGCCGAAGGAGGAAATCTACGCCGCCGCCAAAAAGAACCAGGAGGCGGGGCTGAACCGTTTCGCCATCGTCACCGCCGGCCGGGCCCTGACCGGGAAGGAGTTCGACCAGGCCATCGAGGCCTTCGAGATGATGAAGAAGGACCTCACCATCGAGCTCTGCGCCTCCATGGGCTTCCTGAACGCGGAACAGTTCCGCCGGCTCCATGAAGCCGGCGTCACCAGCTACCACCACAACATCGAGACTTCCCGCCGCTTCTTCCCGGAAATCTGCACCACCCACACCTACGACGACAAGATCCGTACCATAAAGCTCGCCCAAAAGGAAGGCTTCTGCGTCTGCTCCGGCGGCATCATCGGCATGGGCGAGACCTGGGAGGACCGGCTCGACATGGCGATCAGCCTGGCCGAGCTCGGCATCCAGTCCATTCCCGTCAACGTCCTCATGCCCATCAAGGGCACGGCGCTGGAGAACCAGCCCCAGATTCCCGCCGCCGACGCCCTGCGCACCATCGCCTTCTTCCGCTTCATCAACCCCGAAGCCAACGTGCGCCTGGCCGCCGGCCGCAAGGTCCTGCCGGAGAACGGCGCCACCGCTTTCCTGGCCGGCGCCTCCGCCACCATCAGCGGCGACATGCTGACCACCAGCGGCACCACCATCAAGGGCGACTTCGAAATATTGAAGCGTCTGGGCCTTTCCAACGAAGGGCCCAATGACTGGGAAGACGAGGCGTTGCCCAAAGCCGTCGGCGAATGACTTCCGCGAGTGCGGAGAGATGCTCCATCGATACAGGAAAGCCGCTGCTGCCTTCATTCCGACAGCAGCGGCTTTTCTCTGCGGCAATTTTCCCCCGCTTCCCGCTCCAATCTTTTCGGCGGGATTTGTTTCCGGCGACGGTTTCTGCTATAATGAAGGGCAATATGCAGATTAAAGGGAGGAGGCGGCAACATGGGGCGAATAACGCGTTTTCTGGGAGGGCTCGTCCTCGTCTTTTTCCTGGGCTTTTTCCTGGCCGGCGGGCGCGACGTACTGCGGCCCGAGACCGTGACGCGGCTGACCGGCTGGCTCTCCGCCCCGGCCGCGGTGAAAGAGACGGACAAAACGACAGCGCCAGCCGCGGTCTCCCCGCTGGCTGACGCGGCGATGCGATGCCACCGCCTTGTCTTCCTGCCGGAAGCGGTGAACGAGCGCGTCCCGGCGGAGCATTTCGTCCCCGTGAGCCGGCTGCCGAACCGGCTCACCGAGGCCATCGTGGCCGTCGAGGATAGCCGCTTCTACCGGCACCCCGGCTTCGACATTGAGGCCATCGCCCGGGCGACGCTGGTGAACCTCCGCTCGTGCGAGATCGAGGAAGGTG
>JAEEGN010000313.1 GCA_016280345.1 Selenomonadaceae bacterium
AGGTCCGGCGCCGCGCCGCGCCGCGCCCTGGCCTGGGCCAAATCCGGCTGGCCGTCCTTGTCGTCGCAGGTCATCCGGCAGCGGGGAAAGGCGGAGCAGCCCCAGAAATCGCCGTTCTTCCCGTGGCGCTTCGTGAGGATGCCCTTGTGGCAGCGGGGGCAGCGGTACGTTCCCGCCGGCAGGTCGCCGGCCGCGATGTCGGTATGGCTGGCGGCCTCGCAGAGACGGCGGGCGAAGTCGGCCTGCTCCCGCAGGAAGCGGTTCATGGCGCCGTTGCCCGCCGCCATGGAGTGCAGCTCGTCTTCCCAGACCGCCGTCTTGTCCGGCCAGGTCATTTCCTCCGGCAGGGCGTCGATCAGGAGCTCCGCCGACGGCTGGGGCGACAGGGTTTTCTTCTTGCCCTCGGTCTTCAGGAAACGGCGCTTGATGAGGTCCTCGATGATGGACGCCCGGGTGGCTTCGGTGCCGATGCCGCTGACGTCCTTGAGTTTCTTTCTGGCCGCCGGGTCCTTGACGAATTTGTGGATGTCCTTCATGGCCGCCAGCAGGGTGGAAGGCGTGAAGCGCTGGGGCGGCTTCGTCTGCTTCTCATCGAGCTTGCCGCCGTCGTAGGCCACGTTGTCCCGCTTCTTCATCGGCGGCAGGGCGGCGGCGTCCTCGTCCTTTTCCTCCGCCTCGGCGGCGTGCCTGCCGCTGTAGAGGGCTTTCCAGCCCGGATCGCGCACCGTCCGGCCGCTGGCGCTGAACGCCTCGCCGGCGTAGAGGACGCCCACCTTCGTCTGGTCGTACACGTGGGGCGGATAGAACTGGGCCAGGTAGGCCCGGGCGATGAGGAAATAGACGTTCCGCTGCATCGCCGTCAGCGTTTCGAGGCGCACCCGGACCGTGGTGGGGATGATGGCGTGGTGGGCGGTGATCTTGCTGTCGTTCCAGGCCCGGCTTTGCAACGCGCCGTCGGCGCCCTTCGCCCAGGCGGCGAGCTGCTCGTCGTCGATGGCCAGCAGGTTCGTCAGGATGGTCTTGGCGGCGGGAAACTGGTTCTTCGGCAGGTATTCGCAGTCGGAACGCGGGTAGCTGGTGAGCTTCTTCTCGTAGAGCTGCTGGGCGGTGTCCAGGACCTGCTGGGGCTCGTAGCCGAAGCGGCGGCCCGCCAGTACCTGCAGCGACGAGAGGGAAAAGGGCAGCGGCGGCGGATCGGATTTCTTCGCCTTGGCGTAAGTGTCGATGACGCCGTCGCCGCCGGCTTCAAACCGGGCCAGCATCGCTTCCGCCGCCGGCCGGTCGGTGAGGCGTCCCTCGCTGTCGAGGCCCGGCTGTTCGTCGGCGGGTTTCCATACGGCGGTGAAGCTGCCGTTGGCGTGACGGAAGTTCGCCTTGATGACGTAGTAGGCGACGGGGTGGAAGTCGCGGATTTCCCGCTCCCGGCGTACCACCAGGGCCAGCGTCGGCGTCTTCACCCGGCCCACCGGCAGCGTCAGGTCGTGGCCGGCCCGCCGCGCCGCCAGGGTATAGGCCCGGGACAGGTTCATGCCGATGAGCCAGTCGGCCCGCGAGCGCGCCAGCGCCGATTCCTTCAGCGGCAGGAAATCCCGGTTGTCCCGGAGATCCGCGTTGGCCTCCCGGATGCTCTTCTCGTCCAGCGCGTTCAGCAGGATGCGGCGGACCGGCTTCGTATTGCCCACGTAGTCCAGCACTTCGTCGATCAGGAGCTGGCCCTCGCGGTCGGGGTCGCCGGCGTGGACGATCTCGTCCGCTCTGGCGATCAGTCCCTTGACGATGGCGAACTGCCGGGCGCAGGACTTCTCCACCAGAAGTTTCCAGTCCCGCGGCACGATGGGGAGGTCTTCGGCCCGCCATTTGAGGTAGCGTTCGTCGTACTCCCCCGGCTCCGCCTGGCGCAGGATATGGCCGAAGCACCAGGTCACGACGCCGCCCCCGGTCTCGATGAAGCCGTCACCGCTCCGCGCGGGCCCCGGCAGGCACCTGGCGATCTCCCGCCCCATGCTGGGCTTTTCGGCGATGTAGAGACGCAATGTATGTCACCTGTTCCTTTATGAACTGAAAAGATAGCGGATGAGGGAGACGACGGCCCAGAGCGCCAGCCCCAGCCAGACGAGCAGCAGCCCGGAGACCGCCGCCAGGATCAGCGGCGCCCGCTTTTTCATCCGCAGGGCCTGGGCCTCGCTGGCGGCGCGGACGCCGGGCGGCAGGAGGTTCAGCGCGGCGCCCAGAACGGCCGGCACCACGATGACGTCGTCCAGCACCCCGGCAAAGGGCACGACGTCCGGCAGGATATCCACCGGACTGATGAGATAGAGGGCCGCCAGGGCCGCGATTCCCTTCACCTTCAGCGGCGTCCGGCGGTTCATCAGCGCCGCCAGCATTACCAGCGCCTCGGACTGGAAAACCCGGAAAAGGCGTCCGAACCATTTCACGCCCGCCACTTCCTTTCACGCTTTGCATGCAATCAATATCAGTATATCATAAATTTTCCCAAAGGGAAGCGTTGGGCGGATTTTCGCCGCGGCGTCCCGAAATGCCGGGGCACAGCGCTCTCCCGTCGCGGAAAAAAGGGCTGGAATGTCCTCTTCCGTGGGAGTATAATAAACGTATTTGGTGGTAAAATGCGGATCCGATACGGGAGGATTGAAACCATGTTCGAGTTGTTCTACTACGGGCTGCAGCAGGACCTGAAGCTCCTGTGCGTGGCCCCCGTCCTGTGCCTCCTGTTCCGCGCCGTATTCATCGCGCTGTACGGGCCCTACCATTCCCTGTCCGGCCAGTGGCGCAAGTTCTACCACTGCTTCCGTTACGGGTTCTGGTGGGGCATGGACTGGAACGCTTACGTGCTGGCGGTATCCGCCGCTTTCGTGAGCCTGCCGGGGGCCTTCTTCCCCGCCTGGTTCGAAGCGGGCGACACGATACGCGTCCGCGGCCTGCTGGTCTATCTCGCCGTCCTCTACACGGCCTTCGTCGGGAAGCTCATCTACTACTATCACTACCGCGATATTTACAACAAGCTGCTCTGGCTGGGCCGGAACGCCGACAAGAAAAACCTTCTCGACATCTTTTTCCGTCAGAATCACGGCGCCCTCATCCTGCTCGGGTACATCCCGTTCCTCGCCGCCTGTTCCTTCCTCACGCGGCTCTGGCTCGCCACGCCGGTCCTTTCCTATCCGGCCTTCGACTCCGATTTGGCCCGCTACGGCTTCAATGCCGTCGTCGTGGTGGCCGTCGTCATCTTTTTCTACTTCTGTCGCTTCGGCGGGACGCTGAAGCACGCCGACAAGCCGGAGTGGGACGAGATTCCGGAAATCGTGAAGCAGGACGTCTTCCTGGCCAAGGCCACCGTCGATGACCTGGTCGCCCTCGAGATGGTTTGGCAGCGTCCTTTGAGCGACCTCCTGCGGCACAGCGACGAGGAGGCGGCGCCGGTCATCGATCCGGTGATGCCCTTGCCGGATTGGCGCGCCCGGCCGCAGCCCCTCGACGCCTTCGCCCGGACGGCGGCCGGGGCCCGCATCCCGGCGCCGCGGCACGTCTTCTTCCTCCTCGCCGAGAGTTACGGCCAGGCCCCGCTGGACGAGCCTTACGCTTCGCTCCATCTGGCCGACGGCGGGAAACGCTTCCTCGCCGATCCGCACACCTTCACGCTGCGGCATTTCCTGTCGGCGGGACTGATTTCCCAGCCGTCCCTGACGAGTCTTTTGCTGGGGATCTACGATGCCGGGCTGGAGTTCAACGAATCGGAAGCGTTCTGGAAGGCCGGCCTGCCGACGTCGCTGCCGGTGCAGATGAAAGCGCTGGGCTACCGCAGCGTTTTCTGGTACGGCGGCGGGCTGAACTGGGGCAGCCTCCAGCACTTCCTGCCCGCGGCCGGGTTCGACGCCGCTTACGGCGCCCCCGACTTCTGCCCGGAGAAAGCGCCGCGCACCTGGCTCGGCGTCTATGACCACGTCTTCCTCGAAGAAGCCGGCAGGCGCATCCGGCAGACGGACGACGGGCGCCCGGTGCTGCACCTGCTCTATACGACTTCCTATCACGGCCCCTATACCATCCCCGTCCGGGAATACGGCTACGTCCCGGAAACCGTCATGCCCGAGGCACCGGCGGCCGTGCGGCAGGACCGGACGGTGCAGAAGCGGCTGGGGACTTACTGGTACGCGGATCAGGCGCTGTTCCGGTTCATCGGGGAAATGGCGGCGCTCTATCCCGACAGCCTGTTCCTCGTCACCGGGGATCACGCCATGCGCGTACTGCCCTTTGAGTGCGGCATCAACGGGAAGGACGGCCCCGACCTGCGGGAGCGGATCGCGGATTTCTTCGCCATCCGCCACCCGGCGCTGCGGCCGGAAATGTTCGCGCAGAACACGATCGGCGGGCACATGAACCTCCTGCCGACGCTCATCGAACTCATCGCGCCGGCGGGCTTCCGCTATCTGTCGCTGTTCCCGCCGCTGACGGAAAAGATCGGCCACGTCGTGACGCCGCACCACTGGCTGACCGGCACCCATATCGGCGCCTTTGACGACGACGAATGCCAGCCGATTGACGGCGCGGCGGGACGGGTGGCGACGCCGCCGGAGTTCCTGGCGGAGCGGGACGCATGGTGCGAGCTGTCCGGCTGGATCGGACGCCATCCGGAGACGCTGACCGTGCGGAGGCAGACGTGACGCCGGCGGGCCGCGCCGCGGCATAAAAAAGAAGGGGAGGCATACGCCTCCCCTTTGCTTTTTCTTGATGTGCGCCCGGCGGCGCACGTTTCTAACCGGTGAAAGACCGGAATCTGCCCGGTAGCGGGAAGGATACAGCCGAACACCAAGGGTGTCCATCGTGAGGTGGAATCTGAAGGAAGGTGCAGGCAAACCTCTGGCCTGA
>JAEEGN010000314.1 GCA_016280345.1 Selenomonadaceae bacterium
GGAGCGGGTCGGAACATCGGCAAGCTTTGCTTCGCTTTTCCGGTGCAGGGCGTTCAGCCGGTCAATCGTCTCGGTGGCATCCTCGGCTGTTTCGGCAATGCCGCGCAGAAAGAACCTGATCCACTGCTCATAATTGCCCGTTTTGCGCACCTCGCTCATCCTGTCGTAATACTCGATCCTGTTCAGTTTCAGATAGCACGACAGGTACAGCACCGGTGAGGAGATCACGTTCACACCCATCAGGAATAATGTAATCAGCAGTCTGCCAACACGACCGTTTCCATCGAGGAACGGATGGATCGTTTCAAACTGATAGTGAATCAGCGCCGCTTTGATCAGCGGATCCATGTCATCATCGTCGTTCATGAATCGCTCGAAATCAGACATGCACTCCACCATATCCCGCGGATTTGGCGGTATATACCGGGCATTTCTCAACGTGCTCCCGGCACCGCCAATCCAGTTCTGCGAGGTGCGGAATTCACCGGGGGTTTTATCTCCGCCGCGGACGCTGTTCATCATCACCGCATGCGTCTCCCTGGTCAGCCTGTTGCACAGCGGGAGAATCTCCAGCCGCTTGATGGCGAAGTTGATTGCGCGAACGTAATTGACGACGTCGGAGACATCAGCGTTGGCATTTTCGTCAATCTCGGGATTCAGTACATCTTCCAGCGTGCATTGCGTTCCCTCAATCTGAGAGGATACCAGCGCCTCTTTCCTGACATACATGGATATAAACAAGTCCTTATTGGGGATGCGGTCAGACAATCCATTGAGCAGAGCCAGCTTCTTGTGCGCGTCAATCAATAGCTGTTGCATTTCGGTGTCAATCTCAATATTCGGTTGTGGCGGCAATGGCTGTGGATAGAACGAGGAATATGCCATCTCTCCGCCCAGGTTTTGTACCAATCTCCCGGCACGATTTTTCATGCCATATCCTCCTATTTGCGTTTTCTGATGATAGTATAGTACATCAAACTCATAAAATCAATAATTTGTGCGTTTTAATGATGATTATTCCCGAACAAGTTCAAAAAAAAGCGACCACATGGATTTTTCCACATGGTCGCTATTTCTTTTGCCGCCCGAGGCAAGGAGTTGGCGAAGCACGCAGAAGTCACAGCAGTGCTGGATCAGGTGAAACTCTGTTTCCCGTTGCCTCATCATTCGTGGGAGCGCGGTACGAATAAAAACACCAACGGACTCCTACAAGAATACTTTCCGAAAGGGAAAAATATTTCGCACATCCCCGATTCCTATATCCAGGAGAAATTCGATGAACGCAACAAACGTCCCCGAAAGTGTCCTGGCTATAGAACACCATTAGAGGTGTAGCATTCAAAATCGTTGTCCTTATTGTCAGCCGAAATTGCCGGCTCCGTTTCCCGCCGGTACATCTCGATACATAATTCAGCTATCAATTAAACGGGGAAGGAACAGATAGCTTTTTGGCCAGTTTAATGATTTTCCCTTTAACCCCTATGCGACTATTTAATTCATAAGCTTGGATATACCGTTCAAGTGCGGCTCGTTCTTCATTGCATTGTTCAAGAATCTCTCCGTATTTTCGAAGTATTTTTGCTCGATCGGCATTTCTCTCTAATGCTTTGGCATATAGCGATAATGCCGGAAAATAGTCATTAATGTCTGTGCTTGTGATGGTGTCCGTAAGACGAATGGCTTTATCCAAAAAGAACCACCCTGGCATAAGATTTTCCATAACTTCTTCATGGTTGTTGTTTTTTACAAACATATGGCTTGGAGTATCGGTCAGTTCACACATCATTTGGACTTTAGCAGCAGCAACTGCATCGCTTGCCGCATCATGGGCGCTATGTTGAATTCCTAATGCTTTTGTTAAGGTGTTTAATTTTAGATTTGGGAAATCATGGCCCCACTTTTCACGGGCATTCTGCAGAATATCAAAATATGCAAAATCCGGAAAATCAATCCCAAAAAATTGCAAAGTTGCGTCAAAACAACCGATATCGAAACGAGCATTATATGCACCAATTAATCTGTTCTCTATATCGGGTTTTAATGTTTCCCATAATTCATCAAACGACGGGGCTGTTTTTACTGTATCTAAAGTAATTCCATGAAGTACACTGTTCCGAAAATCGTTATAAGGCGGACGGATAAAATATGATTTTGTTTGAACGATTTCGTTGTTCTCAACTACAGCCATGCCGATTTGACAAATGGAATCAGGATACATATTTGCTGTCTCAAAATCAACAACAGTATAGTTAGATAATGAACATGATGTGCGTCGCTCAATGTTATAATGTGTCACCGCATGACGAACAAATTGCTGATTGGTCAGTATAGGCTTAATTGTTAGCGTATTACCCAAAGCTGTCGTAATATCATATGGCTCAGGAGTACAAGGATTAAGATAGATGTCTTGGAGAATGGAGCCAAGATCAAGAGAAAAGTGTCCATCGGTTACTGGATTTATAATATATTCTTTTTCTGGGAGAGGGGCACCGCAAGAAGAACAGAACTGGCTTTTACCTACTGACTCATTGCAATATGGACATCGAATGGATTCTTCTAACACTGCCATAATATCCTCACCTCCTTGAAGAAGATTATCGTTTCGCCATAGCAACGATGGCGTTGAAATATACGATGGAGGTTTCGTCCAGCTGGCGGACGACGGCGATTTCCGGATGGTACTGCAGCCCCAGAGCGAAGGTCTTGTCCGGTCGCTCGACGGCCTCGATGATACGGATTCCGTTTGTTACGTTGATGCCGGTTATTTTGAGGCGGGTTCCTTCGGTGCTTTTTATGGCCTGATGATGCCAGCTGGGCACATTCGAAATGAACATTCCTTTGGTCAGCCGGGCCAGGATGGAGTCCCGTTCCGTCACCGTGACGTCATGAAACGCGAAATCCCGGTAGGCGCCTTGTCGGGGCCGTTGATTGCGAGGTTCGAAGGCGTAGCTTTTTCCCAGTTCCGCCATATAGTCCGGTATATCCTCTATGAGGTCAGCCCCGGAGACGACGCCTAACATCTGCATCCCACGGCAAATCGCGAGAATCGGGATATCGTTTTCCAGGCAGTACGACATCAGCAGAAAATCCGATACATCACGCTCGGCACTAAATCTCCCGGGCTGAAGGGCAGGCCGCGGCGCGTAATACAGGGAAGGGCTGATGTCCGAGCCGCCGGGGAAAACAACGGCGCCGACATCCTTTACGACGGTTTCCACATCGGAGTTTTGCCAGGTATTGCACCGTATCAGCTTGCCCGCCTCTGCCGTCAGGGCGCCGTTCTCCTCCTTGCCGTGGATGATCGTTCCGTCTTCCGTATAGTCCAGATCGGCCGAGCGAACTTGTTTCAAAATAACGGGGATGCCGCCCGCGGCTTCAATGGCCCGGCAGGTCGCCTCAAACGTTTCCGACGGCTTATTGTGCCAGGCGACACCGACCAACGGCTTGTTTTCCGCCGCTTCTGCCGTTATGTTCAAAAACAGGGCGAGGAACATCATCGCCCATAGTATGGCTGTCGAAGCCTTCTTTCTCATATTTACCTCCCTCTGCCCTGCGGCGGTCGCACGCCGCTTCTCCCTCACATCAGAGAAGTTCCCGGCCCTGAACCACACCGCGCTTACCCAAAGCATTCCGCTATTGATGTTCTCTCCCGGGTTACTTCCCGTTTCCCTTCGATGGGATCGGCAGCGAATTTTGCCGCCGTTACCTCTCCCGCCGGTTCCCCTTCCCGAAAGACGTTCCTGCTATGCCGGGAAGCTGCCGCTTTGCCGCGTTCAGGCAAGTCCGCCAGCGGGGTTCACGGCGCCAAAATCATTACAAAATCCCAACTATAGATTATAGCACAGTATCCCGGTTTTAGCTTCATAATTATTTGTTTTCCGGCAGACAGGTTTGCCTTCCCTCTCTCTCCTTTGCAGAATCAGCGACAGTTAGAGAGACAGTACGGGGATTCCCCCTGCGGGAGGTGTCTTATGGCGCTGCCGATCCATAGGGAGGCGCTGATCCGGCGGCGGGCGGCGGGGAGGGTTCGGACAACGTATAAGGGGAACTGGAATCCCGAGCCGTTTCTTCCCTCCATCGGCGCCTTCGCCGACGATATCGACAACCGGGGCGGCGGCGATACCATCATCATCATCGGGGAGGCGGCCGGCGCGGCGCCGGACAGCAATTATCAGGAGCTGTGCCTGACGCCAAAGGGAAGGGTTTCCGCCGGGAAATGATTTTCTGCCGTCAAAAAGACCGGCAGCGAAGAAGCACTCGTTCTTCGCCGCCGGTCCGTTTTTTTATGCCAGCAGGCCGTTCTGTTTTCCCCTCAGCTTTCCCGCAGCACCTTCCGCGTGAAGAAGAAAGCCACGGCCAGGGGGAGGCAGGAGCCGATCCAGGCCAGGGGGTTCGCCAGGCAGGCGCCGAGGTAGCCGAGCCAGTCCACGAGGAAGAGGGCCGCCACCGCCCGCATGATCAGCTCCATGATGCCGGCCACCGTGGGCACGATCGTCTGCCCCAGCCCCTGCAGGGTGAAGCGGAAGATGAAGAGCATCGCCAGGATGAAATAGCAGAGGCCGTTGACGTTGAGGTACAGGCGGCCGTACTCGATGACCTGAATTTCCTCCGGGCCGACGAAAAGCTCCATGATGGGCCTGCCGCCGAGGACCATCACGATGCCGATGAAGATGCTGAAAGCGCCGGACATCAGAAGGCCCTTCCTGACGCCGAGCCAGATGCGGTCGAAGCGCCGGGCGCCGTAATTCTGCGCCGTGTAGGCGGCCATGGCCATACCGAAGGACATCATGGGCATGACGGCGATGGTGTCCACCTTCTGGGCGGCGGCGTAGGCGGCGACGGCCAGCGGGCCGAGGTTGTTCAGCGCCACCTGGAGGATGATGGCCCCCAGCGCGATGACGGAGGCCTGGAAACCCATGGGCAGGCCGAGCCGCAGATGGGCGACGAGCTCCCGCCGGGTAAGGCGCCAGTCCTCCCGCCGGGGAACCAGCACCGTGACGCGGCGAAAGATGTAAAAGAGGCCGAGCAGGTTCGCCACCACCTGGGAAAAGACGGTGGCCAGCGCCGCCCCCGGCACGCCCCAGCCCAGGCCGATGATGAAGATGGGCTCGAAGAGGATATTGAGCCCGAGGCCGCAGCCCAGCATGATGGTCGGGGTGCGGCTGTCCCCCAGGGAGCGGATGAGGTTCGTCTGCATGGCGAAGAGCATCATCAGCGGCACGCCGGCGTAGATGATGCTGATGAAGGCGACGGCGTCCTCGTATATCTCCGGCGGCGTCTCCATCAAAAGCAGCAACGGCCGCACCGCCAGCACGCCGAAAATCGTCAGCGCCAGCGAGATCAGGCCGGTCAGCACGGCGCAGGCCGCGGCGCTCCGCCGGACGCCGACCTCGTCCCGGGCGCCGAACCGCTGGCCGGTATAGATAGAAAGGCCGGTGGAGGTGCCCATCACGAAGCCGATCATCAGGAACATCAGGCTGCCGGTGCAGCCCACCGACGCCAGCGCCTGGACGCCCAGGAAGCGGCCCACGATCAGCGTATCAACGAAGGAGTACATCTGCTGGAAGATATTGCCGGCGATCAGCGGCAGCGTGAAGTAGAGGATCAGCCGCGCCGGATCGCCCTCAGTCATGTTTTTTGCCATGGAAGGAACCTCGCAACAGTGGAAAACCAGGCGCGCCCCGTCAGGCCGCCGGACGCCCCCGGTGTCACCGGACGCGTATCTATATAATATTCGCCTTTTGTCTCCCGGATTCCTGCCGGGAACCGATTTTTGGCCTCTCCCGGACGGGCACCGGGAAAAGCGGGCCGGGGCAGGGGTAAGAATAATGAATACAATTCAGGACAGGCGGTTTCTCTCATTGTCTTTTCAGAGAAAAGAGTACATAATCAGACTGGATATGTGCGACAATGACAGCCGGCGGCCGCCTGCGGGCCGCGGAAACGGAAGGAGCGCCGATGATGGATACGGGGAAGGAGCTCCGGCTCAGGCCGGACGAGAATTACATACCGACGGGGCTGCCGGGTGGTTTTTTCATTTACAACGCGCTGGGCGACCAGGAGCTCTACTTCGCCGATCAGA
>JAEEGN010000315.1 GCA_016280345.1 Selenomonadaceae bacterium
CCTCCGGGTGAACGTGAACGGCGAAAACATCGGCTCCCTGAAAGAACTGATGGAGGATATCAAGGCCCGGGGACTTGCGGAGACTCCACGGAAGGAAAGAATGGCGCGCCGCAAAAAGGAAAAGAAAGACGGCAAGAAAGAGAAGCGCGGAAAAGGGACGTTCAGTTATTATTTCAAAGCCGTTACCGAGGCGAAGGATTCGCCGACCTACGTGACGGAGCGGAACGTGCTGGACGCCATCCTCGCGGCGGGCGTTCCGCCCCTGGAAGCCATCGAGAAACAGAGCCAGTACGCCGGCCCGGCCAACGGGCTGCGGGACGTCATAGCCCAAAATGGCTTTACCCGGCCAAGCACCGCGTTCTGCGGCTCGGAGCAGGGCATGGCGGTCATCGCCCCCGACGGGAAAATCTATTCCTGCTGGGACCTCGTGGCGATGGACGACGAGGCCGTGGGCATTGTGGACGAGGAAAGCGGCAGGATCCTTTTCGGCTTTGAGAGAGCGAAGTGGCGTACCCGCACTTCGGACCTGATGGAACCGTGCCGGACCTGCCCGTTGGTGTTTATCTGCCGGGGCGGCTGCGCGGGGCATGCGAGGATCGAGCACGGCAGCTGCTTCCGCGAACATTGCGGCGAGGCGAAGGAGGTCGTCGCTTATGTGGCGCCCCGGGTCGTCGGGGAAAAATGGGAGGAGACCCGCGAGGCCAATCTATCCGTTTCCCTGCTGCCTGCGCTTTCGCGGCTGACCGAGGCGGAGCGGGAGACGATCATGACCACGAGAGACCGGACGGAAATCGTGAAGATCCTCGTCGATGCGGGAATCGTGTTCGGAGAACAGGAAGAGACGAAGGAAACGCAAGACTGAATGTGATTATTTTGCACCGGTAGGAACGGAGGAACAATGAAAGTTCAGGAGCTTCCGGTGAAGGATTGGCTCGCGCATCTCAGGCGGAATCCGATCCCGGAGATCATGGATGACGCCTGTCTCGACGCGCTGAGAAGCGTGGAGGCGCAGTACGGCGAGGAAATCTCCCATGGGGCGGGGCTGGAGGTCCGTCTTGGGAACGAAGCGCGGTACGTGGACTATATCATGAATATCGACGCCGATACGCTTCCCGACACGAAGTCCCTTTGGTATGAGATCGATTACGAGGAATTCCTGCGGGTCGCGCGGGAGGGCGGGGCTATCGAGCCGTGCCTTTTTGCGAACTCGAACGAGGAAAAGCGGACGGAGGAAGATTATTGGGACAAGCTGCTGCCGCCTTTTCTCGGGGAAGCGCGGGCGGCGCGGCTCCGGGGCGCTTTTGACCGCGTGCGGGCGGCGCTGCCAAACGGGGCGTTTATCAAGCAGATCGGAACGATGACGAGCCGTGGCGAGATTGACGTCATGCGGCTCGTCATTATGTTTCCCGCGTGGGAGGCCGTCGTGCCCGGTCTCGCCGCCGTCGGCTGGCCCGGAGACCGGGAAGCGTTCCGGCGGGCGATGGAGCCGTGGAAGGAAGCAGAAGACATCGCCGTGAACCTGGACCTTGGGGAACAGGGCGTGCTGCCGAAAATCGGCGTGGAGGTCTTTTCCCGATGGCGTCACCCGTTGCTGGTGGACAGGTTTATCGCGAGGCTGGAGGAGGCGGAGCTCTGCCTGCCGTCAAAGGCCGAGGCGCTGCGCCGGTGGATCCGGATATTTCCCGACGGCGATCCCTTCATTCAGACCTTGATTTCCTATTTCAAGCTCGTCTATCGGGACGACGGGCGGATCGCGGAGGCGAAGGCGTATCTGGAGCAGTCGCCCTATATCCATCACCATTATTTCGACGCCTACCGGCAGCCCCTGCGCATCGACATGGAGCTGACCGACGCCGAAGGTAAAACCATGCGCGTGCGGGACGCTTTCGCGCGCCTTCGGGAATGCACGAAATCGCCGGAAACGAAAAAGCCCGGAAGCGGGTCAAAGGGCTTCCGGCGCAGGGAAAACGGCGTGCGAAAAGTGCGGTTCATCGGCGGCGAGGGCTGCGGGCATTTGGACCGATTGCTGGGGGAATGCCGGGAAAACGACCTTCGCGCTGAGGTGGTGCTGACGCAAAAGGTCGGCAAAAAGCGGCTCGCCGGGATGATCGAAGCAGGAGCGGACAACTTCCTCGTGGACATGAACGCGGGGGACGGCGCGGCGCTCCAAACGCTGAAAACGCTTTGCGGCATGGGCGTCAAGAAGGTGCGGGCGCGGTGGCGCTTACCTGGGGGGAATTCGGACAAGCTGGCGCAGGCGGTGGAGTTTGCCGAGAAGGTCGGCGCGGCGGAGTTCATCGTGAC